>NZ_CP146991.1:1107500-1390000 GCF_001941975.2 Sporomusa sphaeroides DSM 2875
CCCATTTCGTGGGTCACAATGACCATAGTCATTCCCTGTCTGGCAAGGCCTAAGATAACATCCAGCACCTCGCGTACCATCTCAGGGTCAAGGGCAGCGGTAACTTCATCAAAGAGCATAATTTCGGGATTCATGCACAAGGCGCGCACAATGGCAATTCGCTGCTTCTGTCCGCCGGAAAGCTGACGGGGATAGGAATCCTGCCGGTCAAGCAAGCCCACCCTGTCCAATAATTGCCGGGCTTGTTCCACCGCCTCCTTTTTTTCTCTTTTTTGCACTTTTAAAGGACCGAGAAGAATGTTTTCCAAAACTGTCATATGGGGAAACAAATCATAATTTTGGAAAACCATGCCGATTTGCTGGCGGATTTCCTGCCAATTTGCATCTTTGCCGGCAATGTTCTTACCTGAAAGCTTGATTTCACCTCCTTGAATAGCTTCGAGGCCGTTAAGACATCTAAGCAGGGTACTCTTGCCACAGCCTGACGGTCCTAAAATGACAACAACTTCGCCTTTATGAATGGTAAGATCAATATTGTCCAATACCGTTACCTGGTTGTCGTAGGTCTTATGCAATCCCTTTATTTCAAGCAAAGCCTGAGTAGTTTCTTTGATAATAATGCACCCCTAACTTTCCCATTTGGTTTCTAATTTTTTGGATAATCTTGACAGAGGATAGCAAATAATGAAGTACAGCAAGAAGATGAAACCATATACCCAGAAGGAAGCGGTAGGTGCTTGTAAAAGTGACCTTTCAATAATCTGCTGCCCAACTTTCACGACATCAATAACACCAATCATAACGACCAGCGAAGTGGTTTTGATCATTCTTGTCGATAAATTCATCGCACCAGGCAGCAGACGCCGTACGGCTTGCGGTATTAGCACATAGCGGTAAAGTCCCCAGAAACTAAGGCCAAGCGCCTTGCCTGATTCGATTTGATGTTTTGGCAAAGATTCTAAAGCGCCTCGCACGATGTCACTCATTTCGGCAGCGCCCCACAGGCTGAATACCAGAACGGCAACCAGCTCACCATCTAAATGGATATCCAGTAAAACGGTAACGCCAAAATAAACGATGAACAGCCAGACCAGAATGGGTATGATCCGAAAGACTTCCAGATACAGCCGGCATAGCCAGCGGATAATATTTGATTTTGATGTCCTGACTAAACCAAGGATTATCCCGAAAAACGAGCCAAGGATAATGGAGATAAACGCGATCCGGGCTGTTATTAATAAACCGCCGAACAAGCGTTGCATATTAATTCCTTCAAACAGAACTTCAATTCCCGAATTCAGCATAACGTACTCTCCTTTCCAGCCAGGACAAAAAGACAGATAACGGCAGCAGCAGAATGAGATAAGCTACGATCAGCATTAGCAGTGATTCGAAGGTCTGATAATACATTCCGATCAGATCCTGCGTTAAGTGCATAAGCTCCGGTATAGCGATGACGCCGACAATCGAGGTTTCTTTTAATAAAAATATACAGTTTGCGCCCAAGGAGGGCAGGGTTACCGAAAATGCCTGCGGTAAAATGACATAGCGGATGAGCTGCATATTGGAAAGCCCGATACTAAGGCCTGATTCAATTTGTGACTTGCTTACCGATTGGATGCCGGCGCGAAATGCTTCTGCCATATAACTGCCACCCAAAAACGACAAGCCGACAATGGCGCAAGTCTGTTCGCTCAGCATAAACCCTAGTTTTGTCACTCCGTAGTACAAGAAAAATAACTGAATGAGCAATGGAGTATTACGGGAAACCTCTATATAAGCCCGCACCAATGGTTCCAGTCCTTTGGTCTTATAATATAAGACAATACTGCAAAGCAGCCCAATGAATAAAGAGGCGGCTATCCCGGCGAAAGCCAGCTTTAGGGTTAGCCAGGCTGCCTTTTCATATAACGGCAAACTGCTGATGATGAATTCCCAATTAATATTCATGAATGTACCACTCTTTTCTGTTTCGCGTTACTTGTCTGCCAAACAAAAAAAGACCAAGTTCCTTTAAAAATAAAGAAACTTTGGCCTTCAGTATATCTGATCAGCACATATATGTATTTTTTTAAAAGTATAGCCCAACTAAAAGTGTATGTCAAGGGTATTTTTACATTGACATCCTTTGCATTTGGGTCTACAATAAATACAAAATATAAGTGACTATTTGTTGACTGGATAAACCGGAGACAGATTTTTCCTTTGAGGAAAGATCTGTCTTTTTATGTTTCTTAGACTTACTGCCAAATAAAGTGCGAGGTGATAAAACATGGCCAAAGTAGCGGTTGCCAGTACCGATGGGGTAAGCATCAATGAGCATTTTGGCAGGGCAAAAGAGTTTTGGATTTATGAGGTAAATGAGCAAGGAACATACCATTTGCTTGAACGCCGGGAGGTTTTGCCGGCAATACAAACTGATCATAAGCATACTGCCGGTTATGCTGTTGAGCTGCTTGCCGATATTGAGGCGGTACTCATCGCCCGCATTGGCCCGCAGGCCGAAGTGGAACTGCTGGCAAAAGGAGTGTTTGCTTTGGAAATTACCGGGCCGGTTGATAAAGCATTGGTATCGTATGGTAAAAGAGGCAAGTATATTCGCAGCAAGCTTGTCCGCAGCCCGGTTGAAGGCAGTTAATTGTCTTAAAATTTAGAAGGAGTTGGTGTAGTAATGTATATGTCTCATCTGGAATGCCCTAAATGTAGCGCTAAACATGATCCCCATAAAATTACTCAGTTGTGCCCTGAATGCGGCGCACCGCTATTAGTTAGATATGATTTAAACAAGGTAAAAGCGAATTTGAAAAAAGAAGACTTAGTCAGCCGTAAGCCGGATTTATGGCGGTATCGTGAATTGCTGCCGCTTGTTGACGATAAGTATAAAGTGACTCTCGGTGAGGGAATGACCCCGCTGCTTGCGCTTGATAAGCTGGGCAACAAGCTGGGCGTTGAACTCTATTTGAAAGATGAGGGTATTATCCCCAGCGGCACCTTCAAATCACGCGGTGCAGCAGTAGGTGTTTCAAGGGCCAAAGAATTGGGAGTAAAATCTCTGGCGATGCCGACAAATGGCAATGCCGGCGCTTCCTGGGCAATCTATTCGGCAAAGGCGGATATTGATGCGTATATCGTTATGCCGGTGGATGCCCCTGCGATTACCCGCAATGAATGTGCAATTGCCGGTGCCAAGTTATATTTAGTAAACGGATTAATCAGTGATGCCGGTAAAATTGTCGGCCGGGCTGTGGCGAAATTAGGCTGTATGGATGCTTCCACCCTGAAAGAACCGTATCGTATTGAGGGCAAAAAGACCATGGGCCTGGAGATTGCCGAGCAGCTAAACTGGGAAGTGCCTGACGTTATCTTGTACCCAACCGGTGGCGGTGTTGGTCTGATTGGCATCTATAAAGCCTTCCGCGAATTGCAGCAGCTTGGCTGGATTGGCGACAAAATGCCCCGGATGGTGGCTGTTCAGGCAGAGGGTTGTGCGCCTATCGTTAAAGCCTGGGAAGAGAAAAAGACGGCATCCGAATTCTGGAACAACGCGTCAACCGTTGCTTTCGGTATTACAGTACCCAAAGCCCTGGGGGATTTTCTGGTTCTTGACGCCATCTATCAGACCAACGGCTGTGCTGTTGCGGTTACTGATGAAGCCATACTCAAAGATCAGGCCGAATTGGCAGCGGCGGAAGGGGCGTTTGTTTGCCCGGAAGGTGCGGCAAACTATACCGCCGCAAAAAAGCTGCGTGAGAGCGGCTGGATTAAACCTGGTGAGAAGGTGGTTCTGCTCAATACCGGTGCCGGTTTGAAGTATCCTGATACCGTTCAGGTGGCTGTGCCTGTGCTTGAGCCGGAGCAAGACATTCCAGTATGAACAGATGAGCTTCTTTTTGAGAAGAACAAATAATTACAAAGATAACATTTTATCTATTGACACAGCTGGAACAATATGTTAGTATTGGTTCCACAGATATGGCACTCCTCGTTTCTGGAGCCATTATAAGTTTGGCGCTGATCAGATAGCAAACTGAAGGCCAAAGTTCATAACATGAACTTTGGCCTTTTATATTTCAGCAAAGAGGCGGGTAACCGAATGCCTGATAGCATTAGGCTGGCAAATCCGGTATGGGGTTGACAATAGTATAAGGAAACACATGGATAAGTTGACCGGTTAATAAGCTGGAGACGCACATACGCGTTTTCAGCTTTTTATTTATGCTATTGCTATAGCAAATAGCAGGTAAAGTTCATTTTAAGGAGGTGTGGTTTAGATGATTGAATATGTAGTCAGTAATTTCCGCAGAGCGTATCGGGCTAAATGGGAGGCGAAGCCCAAGCCAGGCCGGTTTTCCAGAATACCGCTTGCGCCAGTAGTAAATATATTGGAAAAAACCATTGGTATTATCCTGGTGGTGCTTATCTGGGAACTTACCCCTCGCCTGGAACTTATTGATCCATTTCTTCTGCCGCCCTTTAGTGAGGTAATCCATAGTTTGTTTAATTTAGTTATGACCGGAGAAATCTTTAAACATTTTTCCATTAGTATTACCCGCTCGGCTGCCGGTTTTTTTATTGGCATCGGGATAGCCATTCCCCTGGGAATTTTCATGGGATGGTATACCAAGCTGGAGGAAGTGGTAGATCCTTTGGTGCAGGCTTGCCGTAATTCTTCTGTATTGGCTCTATATCCGGTCTTTTTATTGCTCTTTGGCATTGGGGAGGTTTCTAAAATGGCCATTATTATCTGGGGAACCATTTGGCCGTCTCTGCTTAATACTATTTCCGGCGTAAAAAATACCGATCCGCTTTTGATCAAGGCAGCCCGTTCTATGGGCGTATCTAAGCTGACGCTGCTATATAAGGTAATTGCACCGGCAGCGCTGCCCTCAATATTAACCGGTGTCAGACTGAGTGCGGCCAGTTCGATTTTAGTATTGGTGGCCGCCGAAATGATTGGCGCTAATGCAGGCCTGGGATTCATGATTTTTTACTTTGAAGAACGGTATGCGGTACCCGAGATGTATGCGGGTATCATTACCATGTCGCTTTTCGGTGTTACCGTCAATTATTTGCTGGTCGCCTTAGAGAAACGCCTGACAGGCTGGAAAGAAAAAGTGGCTAATGAATGAGGCTGGCTGCAACCTGTCAGCGCTTTTGGCAGACAGGTGGTGTGTTGGCGAAAGCGCAAGTTAAGCCAGCGGTTGCAGAGAAAAAAGGAGGTGAAATCGTGGTAAATGCATACCGGGAAAAAGGGTGGAAAATCCTGAAAAGGGTAATTGCTATTGGCTTTATTGTTGCGATATGGCAGGTATTGCCATCAACAGGAGTGATTGATCCCCGCAGCTTACCCGCCTTTAGTGCTGTTATTCAAGGACTGCTGGAACTTATCTTGTCAGGTGAATTGCTTACCCATGCGCTGGCAAGTTTTCAACGTTCGCTTATGGGATTTTTTGTGGCAGTTAGCCTGGCCATTCCGCTGGGGATTTTTATGGGATGGTTTAAACGGGTAGAAAAAATTGTCGACCCGTTGATGCAAATCTGCCGGAATACGGCGACACTGGCGTTGTATCCAGTATTTATCCTGGTTTTTGGATTAGGCGAAGTATCTAAAATCGGCATTATATTTTGGGGCTCTATCTGGCCGATTTTGATTAATACCATCGAGGGAGTTAAAACCGTTGACCCTTTGCTGGTAAAGGCGGCACGCTCCATGGCTATGTCCCGGCTGGGTTTGTTTATTCATGTTATATTACCGGCAGCCGTACCGTCCATTCTTACCGGACTCAGAATTAGCGCCACCCGCTCGCTCATTATATTAGTGGCGGCAGAAATGCTGGGTGCCAGCGCCGGACTGGGTTTTTTAATCTTTGATGCCCAGCACAAATATCAGCCGGAAAAAATGTATGCCGGCATTTTGGTACTAATGATGCTGGGGATGTCGGTCAACTATCTGATTGTAACCCTGGAAAGCTATCTTACCCGCTGGAAAGGCACGGCGGAAACTGCCTAATGGCGGAGAAATGCCGGCCTTGGACAGCAAACCAATCAAACGAAGGAGCGAATACCTATGAAAATAGAGGAAGTAATTGATCAAACCCTAATTCCTGCTATTACCGGAGCCACGGTGGTGGGAATCGATATTGGCTCAAGGACAGGTAAAGCGGTATTATTCACCGGCGGTGAATTATTTACTGCCCAAACCCCCACCGGCATCGACATGCAGGAAACCTCGGATGAACTATTGGCAGAATTGCTGGAGGTATCCGGCCTGAAACGGGCGGATATCAGCTATATCGTCGGTACCGGCTATGGCCGGGTAGCTATGCATTTCCCGGAAATACCCCACCAGATTGTGACCGAAATTTCCTGCCATGCCATGGGAGCGCATTACCTTAATGCCGGGATTAAAACCATTATTGATATTGGCGGCCAGGACTCCAAGGGCATTAAAGTCGATCCAGAAACAGGCCGGGTGGTAGAATTCGTCATGAACGACAAATGTGCCGCCGGTACCGGCCGCTTCCTGGAAAAAGTAGCTCAGCTCTTAGACCTGGATTTAAGTGAGCTGGGAAAGGTTGCACTTGAAGCCACTAAGCCGTCAGAAATCAGCAGCCAGTGCGTGGTGTTTGCCGAATCGGAAGTAATCTCGCTCAGAGCCAAAGGCGCTACGCAGGAAGACATTGCCGCCGGTATTCACCTGGCTACCGCCCGGCGGGTGCGCAACCTGTTAAGCCGTATCGGACTTGAACCGGGGCTGGCTTTCTCCGGTGGTGTTTCTAACAATGTCGGCATGAAAAAAGCCATTGAAGATCTGCTGGAACATCCTATCAGCGAATTTAAACTGGACGCCATATATGCCGGTGCCCTGGGGGCCGCTGTACATGCGCAGCATTATCTGGCGGCAGGAGGGCGCGACAGCCAGGAAAGCGGCAGTGGTTTTTCGCTGGAGCTGACTGAACTGGAAAACCGGATAGCCAAGCAGCAGGAGACCATTATTACCGGTGCCGACGGGAAAAAGAAAGTGGGTTATCTGTGCACTTATACACCGCTGGAACTCATTAATGCGGCTGGTGTGAATCAAGTAAGACTGTTTAAGATGGGCAACACCGAAGTGGTTGCCAGTGGCGAGCAAATCACCCAAAGCGTATTCTGCGATTTCACCAAGAGCATTCTGGGAGCATTCAAAGAAGGGGATCCTTTATATAAATCCCTGGATAAAGTGTATACCTTCTATACCTGCGACTGCATAAAGAAGGTAGGCGAAGCCATCGGGGACTTCTTTACACCGGCCGATATCTACATCCTGCCCCGCCTGCGGCATAAAGAGTCCTCGCGGGGATATTACCGGACTGAGATTTTAAATTTCAAGGAAGACCTGGAAAAACTGTCCGGCCATACCATAACCGAGGAAGAAGTGCGGGAACAAATTAAAATCTATAACCAAGTACGGGCGGTATTAAAGCAAATTTCGGATTTGCGCAAACGGGATAACCCGCCGCTCAAAGGCAAGGATTTCCTGGATCTGATTAAAGCCTATTACTACTTACCGCCTGAAGAACTGCTGATTTTGTACCAGGAGCTGTATGACACCCTGTCTGCCGTGCCTGACCAAGGGGCGAAACCCATCAGGCTGATGATGGCGGGGGGGATTGTAGCCGACGGCGACCGGCGCCTCCTGGAACTCATCGAAGATACTGTAGGGGCCAGGGTAGTCATCGAAGACCATTGCACCGGCTCCCGCAATGTAAGTTTCCAGATTAGCGAGGCAGGGGACCCCTATCAGGCCTTAGCCGAAGGGTATCTGGACCAATCACCTTGCACCCGGATGAAACCGCTGCAGGAAAGGGTTATCATTTCCGGTGATTTGGCACAGGAGTATAAGGCAGACGGGATTCTGTATGTGTATCTCAAATTCTGCCCGTGCTATGGTCAGATCAAGCATGAGTTTTTCCGGCATTATCAAAAACTCGGCATACCGGTTTTGGAAGTGCCGATAGACTATTCGGCCAGTGATCAGGGACAGCTCAAAACCAGACTGGAAGCCTTTATCGAGGTGTTGGGCGAAAGAGGAGGCGTTACCACCGGGGCAGGACGGAAAAATTTCCAGTCGGCGTAAGGATAATGCCGGAAATAGAAGGAGTGAACAAAAATGACAAAAATAGTGGATGTTATTGATAAAAAACTGGTTTCTACTTTTACCAATGATGTAGTTATTGGTATGGACATTGGTTCCCGTACCGGCAAAGCCGTCTTGCTTGCTGAAGGCAAGCTGTACACCGCCATTACACCAACTGCTGTATTTACCCAGCAAACTGCCGACAAACTGTTTGCTGTCCTACTGAAACAGACCGGCTTGAAACATTCGGATATTCAGTATATTGTCGGTACGGGGTATGGCCGGATATCGCTTAATTTTGGTGATATTCCCAACAAAATTGTGACAGAAATCTCTTGCCATGCCATGGGGGCTCATGTGCTCAATGCCAATGTAAGGTCTATTGTCGACATTGGCGGACAAGACTCAAAGGCGATTCGGGTAGACCCCAAAAACGGCAAAGTAGTGGAGTTCATTATGAATGACAAATGTGCCGCCGGTACCGGACGGTTTTTGGAAAAAGTAGCCCAGTTGCTGGATCTGACAACAGAAGAATTGGGGCATGAAGCGCTCAAAGCCACCAAACCGTCAGATATCAGCAGCCAGTGTGTAGTATTTGCCGAATCGGAAGTTATCTCGCTGAAAGCCAAAGGCGAAAAGCGGGCCGATATTGCCGCCGGTATTCATATTGCCACCGCCCGACGCATTCGCAACCTATTTAACCGGATTGGGCTGGAGCCGGATTTAGTATTTACCGGCGGGGTATCCAATAATGCCGGCATGAAAAAGGCGGTAGAGGAAGTATTAGGCCATGCCATTAGTGAAGTCAGGTTAGATACCATTTATGCCGGGGCGCTGGGCGGAGCCGTTATTGCGCAAAAAAATCTGGCACTGGCAAGTGCTGAAAAAGAAGAATTATCAGCTTCGGCCAGTTAACAACAGCAGGCAAGCAAACACATATGGGGGCGTTGAAATGAATACTCAGTTAAAAAGCAATCGGCAAACAAGGATGATTATTACTATCGTACTTTTGGCACTGTCACTATCTGTGTTTGGCTGCTCGAACAAGCAGGAGACGCAACCGACCGCCGGCTCAGGTAAGCAGCCTGATATCATAAGAGTTCCCAGCCCCGGCGATATAACCCGGCCGGATATCTATATGATTGCGGAAGAACTAGGCTATTTTGCCGAAGAAGGCATTCAGCTTGAATACGTGGGGAAGGTACCGTCGCCACAGTTAGTTGCATCAGTAGTCGCCGGCAAGATTGATGTCGGTGCCGCGCATATTAACAGAACGATTGCCGGTATTTCGGCAGGTGCCAAGATCAAAGCCGTGGTAGCCGGCACCGAGACTACCCGGGAAATACCGCATATGGTGTATGTGACTTTAGACAATAGTCCGGTGAAAAGTGCTCAGGATATGGTAGGCAAAAAAGTCGGTATTCCCACCATTGGCGGCTGCAACGAGTACACCCCCTATGCCTATCTGAAACAAAACGGCATAGACTCACCGAAAGGCAAGATTGAAGTCATTGTTATGCCGGAAGCAAATCTTGAGCAAGCCTTGCGGCAAGGTAACATTGATGTAGCCGGTTTTCACAAAAACCCCGGTTTTTTATTAGCACGCGGCGGTCTCAAAGTACTGTTTACCGACTATGATGTTTTTGGCACAGTTGGCGGTAACACGCCTTTCTATTTCTCGGAAAAATTCATCAAAGAAAAACCTGATGTGGTCAGGCGTTTTGTCAAGGCGGTGGCTAAGGCCAATGACTGGGCTGACACCAATCAACAACAGGCTATTGATATTACGGTAAAAAGAGCCAAGGTTGATCCCAAATTACTGCGCACCGGTTATTTTGCTCCTAAAGGTCTCATTCAACCGGAAACGGCCGGTATCTGGATTGATTTATTGAAAGAATTCGGTGAAATAAAAAATGATGTGAAACCGGAGCAGATTTTTACCAACGAATTTAATCCATACGCCCAGAAATAGTTTTAACAACAGATGCTTGGGAAAGCGAGGAATACATCATGGATATTGAGGACATTCAAAGTCCAAGAGATTATCTCATCTACAGTAAAGAGGAAGTTCATCACTATTCACCGGCTATCGGCAAGCTGTTAGACTTGTCCACCTCTTATGTTTATGATGCCGAGAAGGCCTATGCGGAGGGAAAAATTAACGCCGTTTGGTCCCGGGCGAGCGGCTGGGAGATTCCGCTGGCCTATGCTTCCGATATTATTCCCGTGGCTTATAGTGAGATGGGCCGGTTAAGTGACCTGGAATCAGTCACAATTGCTGAAGACTACTATCAGTTTCCACAAGAAACCTGCTCAATGGTAAAGTGCACGGTTGGTCAGTGGCACAAACGCCGTGGCACTGGTATCAAAAGGATTATTGGCGCCAGTGTGGCCTGCGAACCTTATAATCTGGCCTGGGAACTAATGAGAAAGGAGGACTATGATGTTCATGCCATTGATGTGGTTTACCGGGCCCCTGGCGTAAAAGGGGAGCGGCTGGAACAGTTAGTACAGTTCCTGATTGAACAAATTTACGAAACAGCCCAGTGGCTGACAGGCAGTAAAGAGATCAATGAAGACAAATTAAAAATTGAGATTCTGCGCAAGAACCGCTTGATTGCCAAAGTCCGGAAAGTGCTGGAACTCAGGCTAAAACACCCTTATTATATGCGCAGCCTTCCTTCCATCTATCTGCTCACAGGCTTAAATACCTATTTTGGCAAACCGGCCGAATACGAGGCCGTGCTGGATGACTTGATCAGGGAACTGGAGACAGCGCCTGTTAATCAGCGCGACCTGGATAAAGTCATTCCCCTGGTTTGGGTCGGCAGTGCCGGACAGGAATTTGGCATTTATGAAGCCATTGATCAGGCCGGCGGTGCATTGCTCGGTTTCCGGGGCTATCCTTTTAACAATTATGATGAAACATTGCCGCCGGTAGAGGCATTAGCCCGCCATGTGCTGGGAAATCAGGAAGCCGGAGCTTCCATTTATGTACAAAAAGTTATTGAACAGGAACTGAAAAAAGTGAAAGCCAGAGGGCTGGTTCTCTACGGTTATCTTGGCTGCTCTTATGGCAGTGTTGCCAGGGAAATGTGGCGGGACTATTTTCATAAAAAGGGCTTCCCTAGTATCAACATTGAAGGCACCTTCCAGGTAGGGCCACCTACAGGGCAAATTCTGACAAGAATCAGAGCCTTCGTCGAAATGCTGGCCTAGACGGGAAGATTATAAAATACCTTGATCAAGGAGGATGGTTGTGGAGATAGAAGACATTCAAAGCCAGCGTGAGTATGTTGATTATTGTAAAAAGGTGCATAGCTATTCGCCGGCTGTCAACAAGCTATTGGATCTGTCTGAGGCATATGTGCCTGATGCGGAAAAGGCGTACCGGGAGGGACGGAAGAAAGCCGTTTGGAGCAACGCCTATGGCTGGGAAGTACCGGTGATTTATGCCTGCGATACCATCCCGGTAGCCTTTAGTGAGATGGGGCGGTTGAGCGATAAAGAGGTTATGCTGATTGCTGAAGACTATTACCAGTTTCCGGCAGAAACCTGCTCTATGGTGAAATGTACGGTAGGGCAGTGGCATCTGCGGCGCAACACCAGTACCATCAACCGCATTCTCGGCAATAGCTCGGCCTGCGAACCCTACAATCTGGCCTGGGAGATCATGAAACGGGAAGGCTATGATGTGTATAACAATGACGTGGTCTACCGCGGACCTACGGTGGCAGGCAAACGTCTGGAGGATTTGGTGCAGTTTTTCATTGAGCAGATCTATGATGTGGCCGAATGGCTTACCGGCAGCCGGAAAATTGACGAAGATAAGCTCAGATTTGAAATTCAGCGCAAAAATCGCCTGCTGAATAAGCTAAGGACGGTTTTGGAATTACGGCGGCAGCATCCATTTTATGTACGCAGTCTGGCAACCATCCTGATGCTTAACATCGGCCTGAACAACTATTTTGGCAAACCGGAAGAATATGAGGCGGCCATTGATTTATTAATCGCAGAACTGCAAAATAAGCCGGTTAATCAAGACGATCTAAAGAAGGTTATCCCACTGGTCTGGGCCGGCGGAACCGGTCAGGAATTTGGCATCTATGAGGCTATCGACCAGGCAGGCGGTGCGCTCTTAGGCTTGCGCAGCGTTCCTTTCAAGCTGTACCGGGAAGATGTTGCGCCGGTAGAGTCGCTGGCCAGATGGGTATATGACAATGCCGGCGCCGGTGCCGGCGTGTATGCGCGTAATGTACTGGAACATGAAGTTGACAAACTAAATGCCCGGGGAATAATCCTGTACGGCTATATCGGTTGTTCGTTCGCCAGTGTTGACAGGGAAATGTGGCGCAAATATTTTCATGAAAAAGGCATACCAAGCATTAACCTGGAGGGGTCCTTCCAGACCGGATCACCCAGCGGCCAGGTATTGACCAGAGTAAAAGCCTTCGTGGAAATGCTTGCTTAATAGCACCAGCAGGGCAGAAGAAGGATGTGATGCAGTTTGCAACAAAAACACAGGAATCGTTTGCGGCTTGCTGCGATGGTATTGGTTATTTTCATGCTGGCATTGACCGGATGTGCCAAAAAGCAGGCAAATACCAATACGGAAAGCGGCGGAAAACAAGTTGATGTTATTCGGGTGGCCACTCCTAATGCGCCGACAAGCCCGTCAATTTATTATGTGGGGGATGAACTTGGCTTTTTTGCCGAGCAAGGGATAAAACTTGAATACGCCGGTGTTGTGCCTTCCCCGCAATTGGTGGCCGCCGTTGTGGCGGGAAAACTGGATGTGGGCGGTGCTCATGTCAACAGAACCATTGCCGGGATTTCCGCCGGGGCAAAAATTAAGGCGGTTGCGGCAAATACCGAGACCAGCCAAGCCATCCCGCATATGGTTGGTGTAGTTACTAAAAACAGCCCGATAAAGAGCGCGCAGGACATGGTCGGTAAAAAAATTGGCATACCCACTATCGGGGGCTGCAATGAATACACTCCCTATGCCTATATGAAAAAACAAGGAATTGCTGATCCTAAAAGCAAGGTGGAGGTCATTGTTATGCCTGAAGCGCAGCTGGATCAGGCTTTGCGCCAAGGAAACATTGATTTGGCCATGATGCACAAAACCGCCGATTTCATCCAGGAGCGAGGCGAGTTTACCGTTCTATTCAGCGATTTTGATGTATGGGAAGCCATTGGCGGCGCGACACCGGCATATTTTTCCGAGAACTTTATTAAAGAAAAACCCGATGTGGTTAAACGCTTTGTTGCCGCAGTGGCAAAAACCAACAACTGGGCCAATGCCAATCCGGACAAAGCTATTGAAATTACCGCTAAAAGAGCCAAGGTTGATCCTAAGACAATTAAACCTGGTTATTATGCTAAAGATGCTGTGATTTTGGAAGAAACAGTTACTGTCTGGATTGATTTGCTTACCGACTTCAATGAGATCAAGGCCGGTATTAAGCCGGAACAAATTTATACTAATGAATTTAATCAACAGGTAAAAAAATAGGGTATTTTTAACTTATCCAAAGCGCTGGTCGACATACTGGAAACAGGCAGCTGTACGGGATACCTGGAAAGTAACAGGCAATTATAAATGATGTTGACTGGTTGATTACTATTGACTAAATGCTGGCGTAGCCCCTGGCAGGGAACGCCGGCATTTTATTTTTTTTACCCTAATTAGGAAGCATAATTTTACATAAAATAAACGCAGATAACTTTGTTCCTTCGGTATGGTAATAGTCATAATAATATTGTATTATGTGTAAGGAGATAGCCTATTAAAAAGTGCAGTATGACTAAGTGACTGAGGTGAGTTAGTTGCCTATACTGGATACATATACAATTTATTTCTTGATATTTATGGGAAATCTCGTTATGTGTTTGATGCTGCTTATATTCGCCAAGACTACCGGTTTTGAAGTCTTAATGCGGTATTATACCTACGCAAAGCTGCTGCAAACTTCAGGTGCGGGCGTATTACTTTTTAGAGGGATAGTGCCGGTTGACTTCTCTGTTATTGTGGGCAATGGGCTTGTTTTTCTCGGTATTGCCTTAGAAGTCTGTTGTATTGTTCATATCGACAGAGTGCCGCTGAAAAGTGTGGTGAAACGCTGGCTGCAAGTGGCAGCCGGATTGGCTGTGGGATTTGCGCTGCTTTATCTAGCAGGAGCTAACATCGGCATCAGAGCTTTTATTAGTGCTATGTCCATAGCCGTGTATTCGTTAGTGGCGGCTGCCGGACTTTTTTTTCGCAGCAATAGTACTAACTTACGCAGAGTAGTGGCATTGTTTTTTTTGATTTTAGCCGCCTGTCAGGTTGTACGGGCTTTGTATGCATTCTCGCTGGGACCCAATCATGCGCCATTTTCCCTTTCTTTATCACAAATGTTTGCGTTCATCAGTATATACTTACATATGTTGATAAGCACAATGTCATTTTTGCTAATGAGCCGTGAAGTTATTGACATAAGATTGCAGGAAGCGGCTACCAAAGATTTTCTAACAGGCATTTATAACCGGGCGCAGTTCATGCAAATGTCGGAAAAATTGCTATCATTAATGATCCGTCAGCAAAGGCCGGTCACAGTATTTATGATCGACTGTGATAATTTCAAGGCTATCAATGATACGTACGGACATGCTGTTGGTGATAGCGTATTGGTTAATTTTAGCCAAGATACGCAGGCCATCCTGCGTAAGGAGGATTTATTCGGCAGATACGGCGGTGAAGAATTTATTATCTTTTCTCCCAACACCACGGACAGCGATGCACTTATCATGGGGAAAAAGATCCAATCAGCAATACTGCTAAGTGCTGCCGGTGACTTAACTATTCCTAAGTATACTATCAGTATCGGGACGGCCACTATGATTCCGGAGGCACTTGCCGATATGGAAAAGTTAATTAAACGGGCTGACCAGGCCCTGTTACAAGCCAAAAGAAACGGACGCAACCAAATTGTTCAATTTTAATGAACCATAATAATGGGACGAGGGGACAGGTCCCTTGTCCCACTAATTCTGCCTAATACAGGGGATATCATTAGTTTTGCCTGTGAGAAACTGGCCGAGTAACTGACCGGTTTTTGTGGCCTCTTCCCACACCGGCTGTGTTTCAACGGCAACACAGTGGTCTTTGGAGGCCTTAATTTCCCGGGAAAATATGTGGGGTATGCCACTGTTCTTACAGTCATCGCCATAGCCACAGGTAAGACAGGGCACATTGCCTTCAATCTCAAATTCAGCTACATGATGCATTCTTTCCATCTGCAGTTCTGTCGCCATGGCGTTAAGGGCTGCAGTTCTAATTTCTTTAAAAAGACCTGAAACAATAGTGACAGCATATTTTTTTTCGTTTAGGCTATGTATGTGTCTCATTGACCAGAGCCTTTCCAGAAAAGCTTTGGTAAAGGCATCAAGCAGTCTGTAAGGCGTATAGCCGCCAATTACCACAGCTTGTGCTTCCCGCAGTTTTTGGGCTATAGCAGGAAAATCATCATTAACTTTACAAAGGTTGTCTTCAACGCATGCCTTACAGGCTAAACAGGGCCGGACATGTACATTGCTTAGTTTTATAAATTCGAAATCCAGATTAGTTGAACGCAGCACCTGCAGGATTAAACGGTCGGTATTGCTGTTGGGGACAGGACTTCCGGATATGCCTAGTATTTTCATATGAGTATTCTCCTCTGCAATGAATAGTAATTTAGATATTTTAACATGAAGGCGATAGGGCGTAAATATTTGAATAATTGTAAAACAGTTTACAGACTTTTACGCTTGTCTAAGGTAAAATGATAGGTACAGTAAAAAATCAGCAGAAACAGGCAACTGTTTTCAGGCGTTACCTGAGATAGGTGCCAAGCAGTTTTTTGAGATTATCAAGATCGACTGGCACAATCTCAATAGGCACTTCGGTGTATTCGAAGAATTCCAATATGGCTTCGTCTTCTACGGGAATAAGACCGGTATCAAGCAGAACAATACGTTCGTAGAAACCAAAGTTCTGACGTGCATCAATCTTATCCCATTTGAGTTGTTCGATAAATATTTTGCGCCAGTTTTCCAGCCAGCCGCTTGTTATATAGAACGTTCGGGCTTCAGCATCAAGCTCTTTTAATTTATCGCCCAGCAGGATTTCAATACAGTTTTTCCCTGCCAGAACATTCACACCATAGTTAGCGGCGATGCTCTCCATTTCCGGATGGCACATGCTGCCGAAGCCCAGTAGCACATCATTGCTATTGCCGATACCATCTAAGGCAGTTTTTATAGCATTCTCCATTTTTTTTAAGTCTGCGTGCAAGCCTGCTTCGAGATACTGAATTTCAACATCTTGCTTTGTTTTTAGCAGTTGCTCGATTTCAGCACGCAATATTTCACAGCACAATAGTTTCGTCATTGGCGGTAGTCCCCCTTATTTTCATTATTTGGGATCGTTGGATACGGACGATTGACCGTAGTGGCATAAGGTCTCTTGACGACTTTAATTATATACTTATAACCCGGTGAAAAGATGTAAACCATTTAACAAAATGGGAAGATTATGACAAATAAATTGATGCTGAGGGTTGGAAAACGAATATGAATACCAAACCATGTTTATGTTTACGTGACATTGAACTGTTTTCCGGTTTAAGTTTAGAATTTTTTAAGCATATCTGTTTTGCCACCAATAAGCAGCAGATTAAGAAAGGTCAAGTTCTGTTTCAGCAAGGAGATGAGGCAGATCATATTTATGTTATCAAAGAAGGCCGGTTTAAATTAACGCGTATAACAGAAGACGGAAATGAATCAATCCTGCATATTATGGGTACAGGCGAGCTGTTGGGAGAAACAGCATTATTTAGACCCGGTGCCGTTCAATTGGCAACAGCAATTGCATTGGAAGAAGCTAAAGTTTGCAGTATTGATCGTTGGACTTTTGAGAAGATCATAAAAAACCAACCCGATTTAGCTTGGGAAATGATAAAAAATCTGGGTAACCGGCTATATACTATTTGGGAGCAAGTATCTGAAACCAATAGACAGTCAACCCTGGAAAAAATATTGAGTTTAATGCTGCGCTTGGCGCGGGAGCATGGTGAGGCCTGCGCTAACGGAATCCGGATTACAATTCCATTAACCCAGCAGGAAATTGCGGCACTGGTTGGTTCATCGAGAGTCATGGTTTCGCAATCTATCAAAGAATTGACAGAAAAAAATTATCTTTATCGGGAAAAAAGATATTATATTCTAAAAAATAAATGTTTTTAGCTCTGAGAATTGTTAAATACTTGACAGCTTATCCTCATATCACCGGGTATGATAGTGATATAGCCCAATAACGACAAAATGAGGAGTGGTAATCATGAATCAAGAGCTAAAAACCAGTAATAATCTTGTTACACTTACCAAGGAAATGAAGGAGGCTATTTTGGCATCTCCTTTCATTGCCCTAACATCTGTCTCTAAAGCCGGCGTCCCCCATTTGATTGTAGTTGGTCAAGCTAAGAATATAGTTAATGACAGCCAGTTAGTTTTTGGTGTATACAAAATGGAAACAACTCGCCAGAACTTGGCTGAAACCGGCTGCTTGCAAGCTGCAGTGGTTTCAGGAAAGGTAGGTTACCGTTTTACTGGCAAGGCAGTGGTTCAGAACGACGAAGTTATACTTTCCATTGAGCAAGTTGCTGCTTTGTTATAAGCGTCTAATAATGAATTTGATATTGACATAAGATAAGGACAGTCAGAATACCTCTGACTGTCCTTATCTTATGTTTACTCCGGCGGCGGACACTGCCAATCAATTCTTGGGACAGGGCTTCTTGTCCCCAAAGAAAAAGCTGCTATATCAATATGCCCAGAGCTTATACTGCAAATAGGACAAAATATGTCTTATTTGCAGTATAATAGTGGCGGTGATAAAAAAATGAAAATGAACAGGCTGTTTGAAATAACCATCATATTGCTTAATAAGGGATCGGTTACGGCTAAGGAACTGGCCGGCCGTTTTGGCGTTTCCACCAGGACAATTTACCGGGATATTGAGGTGCTTTCCGCTACCGGCGTGCCGGTGTACACAAACAAGGGCAATGGCGGAGGCATACACCTCCTGGAAGACTATGCAATAAACCGGACGCTGATTTCCGCGCAGGAAAGCGAGAATTTGCTGCTGGCCATTAAAACGCTGCAGGCCACGCAATATCCGGAATTGGATATGGTATTGGAAAAAATGGGAGCCATATTCAAACATGCGGCAGATCATGACTGGGTGGAAGTCGACTTTTCACCGTGGGGCAGTGCACCTAATGACAAGAACAAATTTAACGATATAAAACAGGCTATGCTGCAGCGGCAGGTCCTGTGTTTTGATTACGTTAACGGTGAAGGGCACAAAAGCCGCCGCTTAGCAGAACCGGCAAAACTGCTTTTTAAAGACAATGCCTGGTATTTAGTAGCTTACTGCCGGCAGCGCCAGGCGCAAAGAACCTTCCGGCTTTCACGCATGAAGAATATAAAAACCCTGCTAGAAACATTTATGCCCCAAGTATTGCCACAGCCGCAACAGGCAGAAAGCAAGACTGGTAAACAGTCGCAGGTTTCATTGAGGCTGCGTTTTCAGGCCAAGGTCTTAAACCGGCTTTATGATTATTTTGACGACTCACTTATTACTCATAATGCCGACGGCAGTTTTACCTTAGAAGCGGTACTGCCGGAGGGTGAATGGCTGTATGACTATATTCTCTCACTCGGCAGTTTTGTTGAGGTGCAGGAGCCGGAACATGTCCGCCAAATTATAGCAAACCGCTTAAAGCAAGCTGTAAAAATTTACGAAATATAAGTTCAAATATGACATACTGTTGTCTTATTGCCTCGTGTACAATAAAGAAAAATAACGAGGTGATGTGCTGAATGAATATCGAGTGGGACAAGGGACCTGTCCCCTTGTCCCACTCAGTGATGAGACTGTTCTTACCGCGCAGGTAGCCGGTAATTTTGTGGGCAGTCCGGTTTCACTTGACTTTCATTTCGCCATCCAGGCCGGTAAATTAGCCGGTTGGCCATTGATTTTACCGGCAATCAAGCCTAGTAGGATGATAACCCTAATCCTGTGGACACTGACGGGATATTTTCTACAGTTTTAAGGTTGGCACGCTACTAGTGTTAAGGTGCGGTATTGATGTTATATAAAGGAGTGAAGAAATGATTACAAACAATCTACTTCTTAAGTTAGAGGACAGAAGCAGTGCCAATATTGAACAGGTGCGGTCTGCACTTTTAAGTATGCGCGGGAAAATTGAGTTTCTGCGCGATCTCAAGGTGGAAGTGAACATCCGGCAGGGGGCGGCGGCCTATGATATCATAATGATTGCCCAATATGACTCGATGGCCGGTTTTGAGGCGTATCTGGTGCATCCGGTTCATGTCGAAGTAAGCCAATATATCGCCAGTGTACTGGCTGCAAGCGCATCGGTCTGTTATGAATCCTGAGCGGAAAGTATTCACACATTACGGTTTTCCCTTATATATGCTATAATAAACTCAATAAGCTGGGAATAGGCAGCTAGGGTTCCGCCTGCGCGAGCAGGGGCCGCGACCGAGCGCTGCAGCCCTGTTCCAACCGGACAGGGGCACCTATTGGCACAAAAAGCCCGAGGGGGATAGCTTGGCGTACTTGGTGTGCGTCAGGATATCTCCTGCGGGTTTTTTAATTTTATAAGGGGTGATTTTATGCTGGCCGAAAGATATGATGTGTTTTTAATTGACCTGGACGGAGTCATGTATGTTGGCGATGAACTTCTGCCAGGCAGCGGGGAAGCCGTTGAAGCGCTGCGGAGAATGGGCAAACAAATCTATTTTCTCACCAATGATCCGCGTTACTTACGCCGGGAGTTCTGTGAAAAGTTACTGCGGCTGGGGGTTAGTTCACAGGAGGAGGAATTCATTACGCCCGGCTGGACGGCCGCTCATTATCTTGCTCAGCACAGTATCCGGCGTGTCCAGGTGATTGGTACTGCGAGCCTGCGGGCGGAATTTGCCAACCAGGGTATTCAGGCAGTGACAACCGGTGAATGTCAGGCCGTGGTTGTCGGCTATGATGAGTGTACGACTTTGGCTGAGGTTGAGCAGGCGGTCCGGCAAATTGAAAATGGCGCCTGGTTTATCGCTACCAACTCTGATTTGTCGTTTCCCGGCAAGGACGGACGGCAGTTGGCTACGGGAGCTATCGTGCAGGCGATACAGGCGGCCTGCCGTCGGATTCCTGTTATCATCGGCAAACCGTATCCGCCCATGTTTCAACAGGCATTGTACAAGACCGGCAACAGCAGCCGGACAGTCATGATTGGCGACAGTCCGGACACCGATATTCTGGGAGCGCATCAGTGCGGTCTTGATGCCATCTTGGTAGAGCGGATTGCCTGCCGTTATCCGGCAGCGAACGATTACCGGCTGCCCAATGCCAGGATCACCACTCTGCTGGAACTGTTTCAACACAGTTCTGATTTCCGGGAGTGGCGCAATCCCGGCTTTCCCTGGCCGGATACGATTGAGCCCGGAGTCACTGCGGTAATTCTTAACAGTCAGGGTGAGGTTCTTCTGGTTGAACGTGTGGATAACGGACTCTGGGGTTTGCCGTCAGGTCATGTGGAAAAGGCTGAGACGGTTACTCAGGCCATTGTCAGGGAGATCTGCGAGGAAACAGGATTGGCTGTGGCTGTCGAAAAATTAGTGGGGGTCTATTCAGAACCTGCAACACAGGTTTTCAGCTACCCGTCAGGCAAACGCACTCATTTTATCACATTGTGTTTCCGCTGCACTATAACAGGCGGCCACCTGCGGGCCGATAAAAATGAGATCAGCAGGGCAGCCTTTTTTGCTGTTGATGAATTGCCTGCAAACCTGCTGCCAATGCACCCCCAATGGCTGAATGATGCCTTGGACAAAGCGGCTGCAGCCGTAATCAGATAGCAGGCTGTAGTCCACCATTTTTAGCTGGATTTTTGAATATTTACTGGCTTTCCATACAGTCTGCCGGTTCCCTATATGTACGTTAAATAACTTTAATTTGATTTAAAAAGGAATTCAGGTTTCTTAAGCGAATTTTACATTTTGTAACGAGGGGAGGTAATATAATGAAATTAAGCAAATATCTTACTTTGGTTATACTCTTGGTTAGTCTTGTCATACTATCCGGCTGCTCCGCACAGCAACTTTCGGCAGATGAGGTGCAAAAGTTTGCTAACCCTATAACCGAAAATATGCTGTTAGCGATGAATGAAGATGATTACCCTCGGTTTTCCCGGGATTTTGATGAGCAAATGAAAACTTCTTTAAATGAAGCACAATATAAGAACACTATCGGACCAATTAAAGCTAAAATTGGAAGTTATTTATCAAAGGAATTTATTTCGACAGAGAATAAAGACGGATATACGGTAGTGCTGTATAAGGCCAGATTTTCTCAGGAGCCTGGTGATGTAATTGTAAGAAGTGTGTTTAGCGATAAAAATGGGAAGAAGTATATATCTGGATTTTGGTTAGATTCTCCCAAATTACGCAGCAATTAACATAAGATGAGGTATCTGCCGAATAATAAGCTGCCAATGAGGGAACCGGAAGCGGTAAATAAAACATAGGATGCGTGTCATTAAAGGACTCCTGAAATCATCAGGAGTCCTTTAGTAATTAACAGGCGGATAGTTTTGGCAGCTCAGGATGCGTTTTTTTGAGGAGTTGTTTTCTTAGTAAGTTTAGTTTATTATTGGCATATATAGTCGCATTTTATGGTATTTTAGGTGCTTTTTGGGTTGAAGACATTATGCAGTTGGATTCAGACAAATTAATTTTATACGAAGGTAGGGTTAAAATGTGAGTATTAGAGTTATGGTTGTTGATGATTCACCGTTTTCTCGCACTCTTTTGGCAGACAGCCTACAGCAGGAAGGCTGTGAGGTCGTTGGCGAAGCAGATTCCATTGAATGCTTGATTGAGACGTACAGGCAATGTGAACCGGATATTGTGACAATGGATATTGCCATGCCTGGGGCTGACGGTTTCGAATGCAGCAGGGCATTGCTTGCGCATGACCCGAAGGCAAAAATAATTCTGGTCAGTTCAATGAAGGATGAGGAGACTGAAGCCGAGGCCCGTCGTTGCGGCGTAGTTGGCTATCTGCAAAAACCTGTCGAGGGCGAAGTGTTAAAGAAGGTTATTGAAGGAGTTATGTCTCCGGACGTTTTATATAATAATCTGCAAAGCTGGAGTATCGACATTTTTAAAGAAGCTCTCGGACAGAGCATAACTCGTATGACAAAAACCACGGCAACTTTTGTCGAAGCAGAGTGTTCGGAAAAAAACATATCACAAGGGATTACCGTGGTTATTGGCATAATTGGACATTATCCAGGGTCGATGATTTTAGACATATCAAAGGAAGCGGCAGAGAAAATGGCAGAAGTCATTCTCCGGCGGCCGGCAAAAGGCCAAGATGAGGTTGTGGCAATGGGGGCGGAATTTGCTAATGTAGTGGGTGGGATTGCCTGCTCAATGTTGAATAAAAAGGATAAAGCTTTTAGCCTCAGGGTATCTCCCCCCAGTGTGTTTTATGGAGCACAGACCGAAATCGCCAGTCCGGGTATTCGGCTTCACTGTTTGTATGCGGACAGTGATTTTGGCAGAATCTATCTGGGAATCGGCTTTAAGAAGGGGTCGGTATTGTGGATGTAACTATGATTAATCCTATACTGGAGGCCTTTGTCAGTATAGTACCGCAACTTGGCTTTCAAACAGTAGAAAAGAAAGGGATTTCTTTGAAAGGCTCCATTTTAACTTATCAAGGGGTTCTTATTAATATTGGTGTTGTTGGTCCGCTAAAAGGCGCAGTCCTCATTGGCATGGAGCTTGATTCAGCTAAACAGTTCGCTTCCAAGATGATGATGGGAATGGAAGTGCCTGAATTAGACAGCCTGGCTCAAAGCGCTATTTCTGAAATGGGGAACATGGTTTGTGCTAATGCTTGCACAAATTTTGCCAAGGCAGGCATTGACGGGCTGGATATATCACCGCCTACTTTGTTGATTGGCAATGATGGGCAAGTACGATTGGCGGTGTCTGAAGTCCTTGTTGTTAATTTGACTGTGGACGGCATACCTGTAAATGTTTATTGCGGGTTATACAAGTAAAAGCATTCGGATTTAAACCAATAATAGGGCAGTGATTGAGGCTATACACAGCGCGTTATTTTTCTCTGAGTTACTGTTGTGACTTATAGGCTGAGGCAATAGCCTCTTGTATCATTTTGGGGGTAATCCCTTCTGTCCATTTATCAAAATAGCAGGGATAGCTGGTTCCACAGGTTTTGCATTCTATAGATTGCTTAGCATCCTTTTGTTCCCGTTGATCATACATATAGGGCAGAAGCTCGTTGGTGTTATTAAGTCCGGGGGCATTCCCGTCTATCCTATAGGAATACTCATAAGTAGCCTGGTATTTTAGGGTAAAATGGTCAGCGCTGCAAACCGGACAAATAACACGAGTGGTATGATGCATAGTTGTCACCTCTATTTTTAATATTCCGGTATAGTTTTGCCTTTCTGAGGAACTAACTGCATGAGATCAGCGGTAGCCTATTGCTATTATGTCCATAAATAGCAGCCTAATGCTGGATAGCTGAAGCGTGGCGGCAGGGTACGGGCTGGGGCTTTGCTTTTGTTTATATGCTATGCAAATAAGTTTGCAATATTTTTTTATAATCAACGTCATTTGGTGGAAGCTTGCCATCGGTAATTACGAATTTAATTTTATCATCGGTACTCGGAACTACTCCTTTTTTATTTAATATATCTGCCAAGTGATTTATGGTGCCAACAGTTCCGTTAAAAAAGACAGTTTCTGTTGTAAACGATTTTTGCAAAGCTTTATTAAATAATGGGAAATGTGTACAGCCAAGAACAACGGCACCATAATCAGCTATTGCTAATGGTGCAAATTCCCGTTGCAAATACTGATATACAGCTGAAGTGTCAAACTCAAACTGTCTGGCAAAATCCACCAAGCGGCCTAATGCCATCGTATCAACCATGTCTGTCGCACCAAGTCTATGAATTAATTGATGAAATTTTTCCTCACGTAAAGTAAGGCTGGTTGCCAGTACCAATACCTTTTTGCCTTTTTCTTTACAATAAGCAACAGCTGGTTTTACAGCAGGTTCCATTCCAATGATCGGAAAACTATATTTCTTTCGCAATTTCCCGACAGCAACATTTGTTGACGTATTACAAGCGATCACCACGGCATCTACGTTGATTTTATCCATATAATCCATACCGTTTTGGACATATTGTTTTACTTCGCCTTTCGTCTTTTCCCCATAAGGCAAATGCTCGATATCAGCATAGTAAGTGTAATCAGCAAACGGTAGTATTTTTAAAGCGTGACCAAGAACCGTTAAACCGCCAATACCAGAGTCAAAAAAGCCGATCTTCATTTTAATCCCTTCCTAGTTTCAATTATTGTACTTATACTATCATGAACAACTCTGTCAAAGTACGGAACGCCGATGTGCAATAATAGTACCTGTATACTTATAATATCATAAACTACCTGCCGGTAGAAATCCTGCTCCCCCGACACTGCATAAAGCTATGTTCCAAAATATAATGAGAAACTCTTTACAGCAGGAGGCATATGCCGTATAATACCATCATAACCTGTAAGTGTAAGCCAACCAATTATCTGGTGGCGGCTGACTAGTTAACACACTAGAGGCCGGGAAAATGCTTTTTAAAAAGCATTTTCCCGGCCTTTTCGTATTTTCAGCAAATACGCATTTTATGTTCAGAAAGAAGGGTAACAGATGAAAAAAGCAACCATATGGCTTCCGGTTTTATCGATTGTTTTAGCAATTATTGTGGAAAGCTTCGTGGCAAATGGCGGCAGGCACACACCGGTACAACATCCTTATTTTAGCTACTTGCTGCTATGTTTTCTCCTGGGTTTTGCAACCGTTACGGTGGCTTCCTATTTTAATATGAAAGCAAAAGCATGGATTGAAGAACAGGCTTTGTTTGTTGCCGCAACGATTTTATTTTTAAATGTACTTAATATTGTAACCCAAAAACTGGGATTATTGCCGGTTATCTACTTTCCGTCCCTGGATAAAATCCTGGGCGTTATTATCGAAGACCGGGATTTTCTCGCCCTTTGTCTTGCCTCTTCCGGCAAGCTGCTTTTTACCGGATATTTTTTTGGAGCCATTGCCGGGTTCGCTACCGGTATTGCCGTAGGGTTCAGCAAAGGGGCCGGCTATTGGATAAACCCGCTGATTCGTGTTCTGGGACCTATTCCATCAACCGCCTGGATTCCGCTGGTGCTAATCAGCTTTCCCACTACATTTTCCGCCAGTGCCTTTTTGATTGCGCTTGCCGTTTGGTTTCCGACAACTGTAATGACCAGCAGCGGGATTTTAAATGTGCAAAATGCGTATTTCGAAGTATCCAGTACACTGGGAGCCGGAAAATATTATCAAATATTCAAAGTAGGTGTTCCTGCCTCCATGCCCCACATGTTTATCGGGCTGTTTAACGGGACTTGCGCCTCGTTCATCACGTTGATGACGGCAGAAATGCTGGGGGTCAAAAATGGTATTGGCTGGTATATTAACTGGCAGAAGGAGATGATGGCTTATGCGAATGTCTATGCAGGACTTATCTTAATTGCCATTACTTTTTCCATTCTTATTACACTATTATTCAAAGTACGCGATTATGTACTTGTATGGCAGAAGGGAGTCATAAAATGGTAGGGGAAATAAAGATAGAAGGAGTTGTTAAACGCTTTCCACAGCAGGATGCAGAGGATGTTGTTGCCCTCAGCGGTATTGATCTAACCATTGAAGCCGGTGAATTTGTATCGCTCATTGGACCTTCCGGCTGCGGCAAATCAACGCTGCTGCGGCTGATTGCCGGACTAAACGGCGCTGATGAAGGGAAGCTGTATATTGATAATGAGGCAATCAGCCAACCATCTTATGAACGCGGGCTGGTGTTTCAAAATCCCATGCTGTTTCCCTGGTTGAATGTCTATGATAATGTGGCCTTCGGTTTGAAAGCCCGCAGCGTCTATAAAGAAAGTAAACAGGAAGTTCATAAATTTATTGATTTGGTGGGATTATCAACTTTCCATAAATCATACCCTCATCAGCTTTCCGGCGGTATGGCACAGCGGGCATCCCTGGCAAGAGCTTTAGTGAATTATCCCAAGGTGCTGCTGCTTGATGAACCGCTTGGTGCGCTTGATGCATTTACCCGCATGAACATGCAGGATGAATTGCTCCGCATTTGGCAGGAACGGAAAACCACCATGATTATGGTGACACATGATGTAGACGAAGCAATATATCTGTCAGACCGCATCATTGTTATGACCCCAAGACCGGCCAAGATAGAAAGCTGCATTAAGGTAAAGCTGTCAAGACCCAGAGCCCGCAGCAATCCGGAATTTTTACATTTGCGCTCAAAAATTTTAGGGATACTGAATTACGCCGGCAATGAAAAAGAGCCCGGTTATTATTTATAAGAGGTGAAGGTATGAACAGGAAAAAACAGATGAGTGTGATTGCCTTAACAGTAATTTTTGCACTGATATTAACGGCCTGCGGCCAAAAACCGGTGACCAAGGCGGACGAGTTTGTGCTGAAAATCGGTTACTCCGGCAGCTTGTGTGAAGCTCCGGTGCATATGGCTGTGGAAAAGGGCTTTTTTGCCGAGGAAGGTTTGAAGGTTGAACTGATTAAGCTGGCCCCTGGTACAACATTTGAAGCCGTTACCGCCGGTAAGATAGATGCTGCTTTTGGTTTGCTGGCCAGCCTGATGCAGCCGCTTTCCAACGGATTGCCGATTAAGGTTACCACCGGTTTGCATACCGGCTGCGACAAGGTGCTTGTGGCCAGCGACTCCGGGATTAAGACCCTGACAGATTTAAAAGGTAAAAGGATAGGGGTTCCCAGTATGACCAGCAGCCCGATTATTTTTGCCAAACGGGCGTTAGCTGATGCCGGTGTGGGCGTAAGTGAAAAAAACATGGAAGTAGAGTTTGCTGTATTTAATGCCAGTGATCTTCCCATTGCTTTGAAAAACGGCTCGGTGGATGCACTGGCGATGAATGACCCGACGGCAGCCGTAGCCCAAAAAGAATATGGACTGTTTACTCTGGTTGACTCGGCATTGACCGAACCCTATAAACATCAGTATTGCTGCTCGGCATTTGTCCGGGATAATATAGCCAGCGATTATCCGGAAATTGCGGCAAAATATACCCGGGCTATGCAGAAGTCCAGTGCCTGGATCCAGAAGAATCAGGATGAAACCGCAAAAATTCAGGTTGAGAAAAAGTGGGTTGCCGGCGACGCTGCTTTTAATGCCGAAGTATTAAAAACCTATAACTATATTCCTTCGGTTAAAGGGGCTTACGATGCCTTTGGCATAACAGCAAAACAGTTGCAGCAGGTGGGTATGCTGAATAGTAGTGTGGATGTGGAAGCCTTGCACAAAAACAGCTTTATCTTTTTCAAAGATGTGCAGGATACTGTTCAATAGTATATAATACGGCAAGTTGGCTGATTGGCAGGATGCTGAAGGCTAAGGTAGCAATACTTTAGCCTTCGGCATTTTTCAGTTAGTCAGGTTCTGTTTAAGTATGAAAGAGGAGATCGTTACGCCTTATGGGGAGCAAATGGGAGCTACAAGCTAAACTTACTGCCAACAGCAAGCTGATAGTGCGCGCTTTGCGCCATCGCAATTACCGTTTGTTTTTTACCGGTCAGACGATTTCCATGATTGGGACCTGGATGCAGGATATCGCTATAAACTGGCTGATTTACGAGTTAACCGGATCGCCTTTGATGATCGGGATGGTTAATTTTTGCGGCAAAATTCCCGGGTTTATGTTAGGACCGTTTGCCGGTCTGATTGTGGACCGATTTAATAGACGTAGAATCATAATTTTTACTCAAATCATGTCAATGCTGCAGGCGTTGACTATGGCCATACTGGTATTGACTGGCCGGGTCGAGGTCTGGCATGTTATGGCATTGGGAACTTTGCTTGGCTGTATCCAGGCCTTTGATCTGCCTGCGCGTCACGCATTCATTGTTGATATGGTGGATGACCGGGACGATATGAATAATGCCATTGCCTTAAACTCGATTATTATTAACACAGCGCGGCTTGTCGGCCCGTCTGTTGCCGGCATTTTAATTGCCATTGTGGGAGAAGGCATTTGCTTTTTGTTGAATGCAGGCAGTTTTATCGCGGTCATCATGGCTTTAATGGCTATGCGGATCAATACCGGACCCGAGGAACCTAGCCGCCACTGGGCAATTGGTCATGAATTACGGGAAGGATTTTCCTATGCTTATCACTTTCTTCCCATCCGCTATTTGTTTTTTTTACTGTGGATTATCTGTTTGCTAGGAATGCCGTATATTGTGCTTATGCCAATTTTTGCCGATCAGGTTTTGGGCGGCGGTTCTACCATGTTAGGTTTCTTGTTTTCGGCTACAGGGCTGGGGGCCATCTGTGGCGCTTCCTTTCTGGCGGCGCGTTCCCAGGTCGCCGGGCTGGAGAATATTACACCGGCGGCGGCAGGCTTATTTGGTTTGGCACTGGTGGTATTCTCGCAAAATACCTCGGTTTGGCTGGCTTTGGGTATTATGTTTTTTGCCGGTATTGGCATGATCATGCACAGCATAGCAACAAATACACTGCTGCAAACCGTGGTCGACGATGGCAAGCGGGGACGGATTATGAGTATGTACTCGATGGCGTTCCAGGGCTTGACACCGCTAGGCAGTCTCCTGGCAGGCTTTTTGGCGCAACAGATTGGCGCTCCGGCGACAGAATGTATTTTTGGCAGTGTTTGCGTAATTGGCGCCATGGTGTTTTATAACTGTCTGCCAAAAATGAAAGCACATATGAGTGTTATTTACAATTAACATATAAAAGGATAGCAGGAGGTTATTATATGGGTACTTTTATTGAACGGGCAAAATCGACATGTGCTCTGGGTGGTGCTATTGTTACCATAGCTTCATTACCGCGGGCTATTCCCATTGTTCATGCATCAGGCGGGTGCGCCACCATGCTGTCAGGCACCTATAACCAGGCAAGCGGTTACAAAGGTTCAGGCTATTGCAGCGGCCATATGACACCTACCTCCAATGTTGTTGAAAAAGACATTGTTTTTGGCGGCGAGGAGCGGCTGGAGGAGCAAATTACCCACACGATCAAAATAATTGATGGAGATCTATATTTTGTTGTGACCGGCTGCCAGGTAGAAATCATCGGTGATGATGCCGTCGGTGTGACCCGGCGCTTCCAGGACGGTAAACTGCCTGTGCTGGCAGCCAATACCCCCGGCTTTTTGGGTAATGGCTTTAAGGGCTATGATGTGGTGCTGAGTACTCTGGCTGCCGAATTTATCGAACCCAAGGCAGTCAAGGCGGCAAAGACCGTCAATATCTTAGGCATAATGCCGGGACAGGATGTCTTTTACCGGGGAAATATCAGCGGTATCCAAAACTTATTAAACAAGCTGGGCATCAAAGCCAATACCTTTTTTGGCGATGGGGAAACCATCGAAACCATCAAAAATTACGGAGACGCAGCGCTGACAATTGTTTTTTCCGACAGATATGGCATCGATACCGCCAAGGTTTTTGAGGAAAAGCATAACATTCCGTATATTACTGCAGACCTTCCCATTGGCGAGACCAGGACAGATGCTTTTTTACACACAATTGGCAGACATCTGGGAATTGAGCCGGCGGCCATTGAAGCGCTTATTGCTGAGGAAAGGCGCTATTATTACAGCTATCTCGAACGGTTTTTGGATATTTACGGCGATATCGATTTGCAGCGGTATGCCATCGTTTCGGCCGATATTAATTATGCTTTTCCGTTAATCAGTTTTTTGGCTGACGATTTGGGTTGGGTACCGCATCTTGTTGTTATCAATGAAGAGGTGGATGAGCTTGGCAAAAAGCGCTATGACCAGAAATTTAATCAACTGACTTCAGAGGCCAAACCCAAAGTCGTTTTTGAACAGCATGCCGGACAGCTGCTGAACCATATCCGGCAAAGCTGGCCTCATAACAGCAATGATAAGTATTATGATGCACTCAGTCCGGCTTTCCTTGTAGGCAGCAGCCTGGAAGGCTCTACCGCCCAGAAGATCGGAGCCGCATTCCTGCCGGTTTCCTTTCCGGTCACTAACCGGGCTGTTTTGAATAAAGGCTACACCGGTTACCGGGGCGGGTTATCACTTGCCGAAGATCTATTTTCAGCGCTTGTCAGTAATCGATAGAAGGAGGCAGAATCATGTCCAAATTAACCGAAAACCTTACTTATGATTATTTAGCCGCCGAGGCCGCGCCTACCAGAGAAGAACGGATTGAAGCAACCTATGCCTTTGGTGGCTCTTGCTCAAGTCTGAAACTTGGCATGGGAAAGGGCTGCACTAAGTATAATTGCCGGAAGTTTGCGCAAGGCGGCGGCTGCCAGTTAACCTTAGCCTTGGGCATTGTCAGAACCTTTCAGAATACCGTGGTCATCATCCACGGGCCGCTGGGCTGCGCTTCCAATAACCTGGGGGTGGCCGGCTATAGTAAGACCTTCAGGGTGCTAAAGCATAAACCGGTTACCGATAATATCTGGTTACACACCAATTTGGATGAAAATGATGTTATTTCCGGCGGCATTGACAAATTGCGTGAGGCAATAGTATATGCAGAGCAAGAATACCGTCCTGATGCTATTGTCATTGGCAATAGCTGCGTACCTGGAATTATCGGCGATGATATTGATGCTTTAATCGACGAACTGGACGGACAGCTTTCGGCCCGGATAGTGCCTGTTCACTGCGAAGGGTTTAAAAGCAAGTTTGTTGCCACCGGCTATGATTCGGCTTACCATGGGGTATTGAAAAAACTGATTGATCCTGTAAAAAAAGCTAAAAAAACAAATCCAGGTGACAGTGCCGGGACAACTGCAGTGGAACAATATATTCACAGTAAGACTGTCAATCTTCTGAACGTGGGCTCCACCAGCTACGGCGATGAAGTGGAGTTATCAAGGCTGCTTAAAGCTCTTGGCCTGACAGTGCGTGTAATGCCGCTGTATGCAAGTATTGAGGAAATTTCCCGTATGGGGGAAGCTGCACTCAATGTCAGCATTTGCGCCACCCATGACGATTACCTGATTGGTCACTTGAAAGAGCGTTTTGGTACAGAATATATAATCGATACCCTGCCGATCGGTATTAAGAATACCAATCAATGGCTGCGGGCTATTGCAGCATTCTTTAAGCTCGAAAATGAAGCAGAAGAACTAATCGCCATGGAAACTCTCCAGATTGAAGCCGCTCTCGAACCCTTTAAAAAAGTGCTTAACGGCAAAACTGTTTTTGTCGGCGGCGGCGAGACCCGTATTTTTACAACTGCCGAATTTTATCAGTTTTTAGGGATGAAGGTTCTGGGGTTGAAACCGCATAATTTTGATCGTTTTGCCGTACCGATGATTGATGATATTGATGATCCGGAGGCTGTTGTTGATGTGGCGCCAGGGCAGCCGGCCGAAGAACTGGTTGTACTCAACCGCCTCAGGCCTGATCTTTATGTCGGCCATACGGGAGCCAACGCCTGGGTAACCAAACTGGGTATTCCCACCACACCGCTTTTTGGCCAGTCATTTAACTATATGGGTTATTCAGGAGCCTTTGAACTGGCGAGAAAAGCGGCGAGAAGGCTGCAGAATACCGCTTTTGCAAAAAAAATAGCGGCCAATGTAGCCCTGCCGTTCCGGCCTGAATGGTATGCCAGTAATCCGTTTGACAACATCAAAGAAGCACAGCAAGGTTAAGTAACAGGCAAAAGGCCAAACGGTTTTACCGCAGAAAATAAAGGGTACTCCAAGAAATGAGCCATAGCACAATCAATATAATAAGGTACTTGCCGATAAGACGTATAAATTGTAAGATTATAGTAATAAATATTCACCAAACACTAAAGGAGGATGATTTACCGTGCCTTATCTATTAAAACCATTACAGGCAGGTTCTTTATTATTGAACAACCGCCTGGTTATGCCGCCGATGGCTACTGCCAAAGCCGAACCTGACGGCAAGGTGAGTTCAGCCGTCCTGGATTACTACCGGGAGAAATCAGCAGGTGGTTATTTTTCTTTGATTATCGTTGAACATAGTTTTATCCAGCAGGCAGGCAAGGCCAGTGAAAATCAGCTTTCTGTCGCCGATGACAGTGTGATTGACGGCTTAAAAAGGCTGGCGGCTGTTATTCAGGCAAATGGCACGAAAGCGGTGCTGCAAATCAACCATGCCGGGAGTGCCGCTTCTCAGGAAATCACCGGTAGTATACCGGTTGGGCCCTCTGCCGTAAAAAATCCCCGTAAGGGCGGCGTTCCTCATGAGCTTACCCGGCAAGAAATTGGTGAAATTGTTGCCGCCTTCGGTGCCGCTGCCTATCGCACAAAACAGGCCGGTTTTGACGGCGTGGAAATTCATTCCGCGCATGGCTATTTTTTGAATCAATTCTTATCACCGCTGACCAACCGGCGCACTGATGAATATGGTGGTGATTTGCCGGGAAGAATCCGGATCCATAAAGAGGTTATTGCTGCCGTACGGGCCGCTGTAGGGGAAGACTTCCCCGTTCTCCTGCGGCTGGGAGCTTCCGACTATGCAGAAGGGGGAACCACCGCCGACGACAGCCAGATTGCCGCCAAAGAATTTGAAAAAGCCGGAGTCAATATCATTGATATTTCCGGCGGTTTTTCCGGCTATACCATTCCGGGAAATAATGAACAGGGATATTTTGCCCCACTTAGTACGGCAGTTAAGGAAGCTGTTGCCATTCCGGTTATTCTTACCGGCGGCATTACTGACGTACAGGCCGCCGAACAACTTTTAGCTCAGGGAAAGGCCGATCTCCTCGGTATTGGCCGGGCGGTATTGCAGGACTCGCTGTGGGCGAAAAAAGCGGTGGAAAGTCAAGCGCAATCGGCTTTATAGGCAAGTGTAATTACCCCGCAAGACTGCTCCTTTAGCGTCCGCAAAAACAAATTCTGGGAAGATCAAATAATTTTGCCAGACCTGCTGCAGTCACCCCATAATAAATGACAGGCTTTCCTTGCTGCAGTTCCTGGTAAGTGTCATTGACCAGGACGCTGCCTGTGGCCAGGACAATATCCGCCCAACGGACATGTTCGACATTGCGGGCCGCATCTTCAATCTGTACGCCACAGCGAATTTGGCCGATATTATCCGGGTTAAGATCGGTTACGCGCATGTCAAAGCCGGCGCTCTTCAGAGCCTGGATAAGGCCGGGCTGCAGCCCAATAAACGCGATCTTGGGCTGGCCATACCGCAGCTGAATATAGGACGGCAGTTTCTGAGCGCAAAGCGCTGGTTCGCTATCTTTGCAGTGGACGGTTGCCTTTATTTGCTGCAAATTACGCAGGACAGCGTTCAACGTTGCGACAAATACCGCTCGGCGAAAATTGGTGTCCAGCGGCAACTGCAGCACTTCGCCGAACGTGCCTTCAAACCGCCCTGGCCGGTCGGTAAAGGCTTGGCCGGCGCTACCGCGAAAGCGGGCCTCCATCATGACTTCTTTTCCGGTGAGAAGGGGATAATCGTCCCGGTCCGGCTTTCCAATCGCTTCTGCGGGAGTGAGATCGTGTGCGGACACAATATGAACCTTTTCGTTCTCATTCCATTTGTAGGTTGCCGCTAGTTGGCGAAGTTTTGTTCTGGCTTCTTGGAGTAGTGTCATACCATCATCCTCCTTATCCTACGGGTCGTGTTGCTTTGGCATAGATAAAGGCGCATTCAGGGTGATGCAATGTTCTTCCCGATGCGCCTTGGCGCTTACTTAGTGACCGCCGTCCTATGCAAAGACCGGCGGCAAAGTTTCATTTGGTTAATTTTTTTCACAAGCGAATGGCCAGGATACAATGCCGCCCTCCATAACCTTAACATTGTCGAAGCCTGCGCTTTCCAAAATGCCTTCAGCCTCATAGCCGCGCAGGCTGATTTTGCAGAAGGCTACAATTTCATCGCTTTTGTTTAATTCGTCCAGGCGGCTGCGTAACTGCCCCAAGGGAATATATTGGATGTTTTTGCAGTCAGCCAGACGAATTTGACGGCATTCATCCGGGGTGCGCACATCGAGGAAAACAGTTTGTGCGGATGTCATTTTTTCTTTAGCCTCAAGGGAGGAAATGCCTTTTAATTTACCAGCTAGTTTATTCATGACCGCGTTGGCCGCTACGGCAATATTGTCGATAGGCGAGTTATACGGCGGGGCATACGATAAATCAATATCAAATAAGTCATTAATGGTACCGCCGAATGTCAGGACTGTGGCCGCAACATCCACCCGTTTAGCCACTTCGCCTTCCCCTACGGCCTGCAGGCCCAGTACTTTGCCGGTAGCGGCATCGGCAATCAATTTTACGGTAATTGGTTTGGCTCCCGGCATGTAATGCGGTTTGTCGTGGCCGGCTACCATGGCGGTGATATATTCATAGCCCAGTTGTTTGGCTTCTTGTTCTGTCAGGCCGGTTTTGCCAACGTTTAGGTTATGAATTTTGACGACAACAGTACTGAGAATACCCTTGAATTTTGCATGACCACCGCACAGATTCTCACCGATAATTCTTCCATGCTTATTGGCCGTCGATCCCATAGGGGCAAATACTTTCCGGCCTGATAGCAGATTTGTATTTTCCACGCAGTCGCCGCCGGCATAGATTGCCGGGTCGCTGGTGCGGAGTTCTTCATCTACGGCGATGGCGCCGGTTGAGCCTAGCAATAATCCGGCCGCCTTGGCAAGCTCTACATTGGGGCGGGCGCCCATGGCCAGGATGACCAGATCGGCAGGGAGAGTGTGCTTGTCGGTTTCCACTGCCTCTACGGCATTGCCGCCGGTGAAGCGTACCACTTTTTCTGCTGTCAACAGGGTAAGGCCTTTATCCTGCACATATTTGCTCACGATACCGGCTATTTCCGCATCCAGAAAGGCCGGAAACACCTGGTCTTTCATTTCTACGATTGTGATCGGAATGCTCCAGTTGGACAGGGCTTCGGCCATTTCCATGCCGACCAGTCCGGCTCCGATGATGACGGCATTTTTAAACCGTTTTTCTTCCAGCCCTTGCCGGATTGCTTTGGCGTCAGCCGGATGCCAGAGTTGATAGATATTGGCCAGGTCTACGCCCGGCAGCGGTGGTTTGATGGCTGACGCGCCGGTGGCAATGACCAGTTTGTCATAGATAAGTTGCTCTTCGGTGCCGGAAGCTAGATTTTTAATGGTTACCGTCTTGGATTGGCGGTCAATGGCTGTGGCTAGAGTCTGGGGTCGTACAACAATGTCTTTGACATTTTTAAAATAGCCGGGACTACGCAGGATGCCAACCGGTGTTTTCATTAAATCTTCAATGTCTTCCACATCACCGGCTATGTAATAGGGCATGCCGCAGGCACCATAAGAAATGAGGTCGCCTTTTTCGATGACGGTGATGTGTGCCGCCGGGTCGCACCGTCTGGCTTTAGCTGCGGCTTTCAGGCCAGCAGCCACTCCGCCGATTACCACAATGTTTTGCATAACAAAATCCTCCTCACTATGATTTTTTTAATTTTTCCAAGTCTTGTGCCAACTGGTCGGTGTAGGAAGTCTGGTTAGGACAAAGATTGCTTCGCCTCCCTCTTGTAGAAAATGAACTATATTTCACAATTGTGTTAAAAAATATATCACTGGATATGTTTTTTTGGTAATTTGGGGGATATTACCGTCTCGTCAGTTAAGAAGACAGGGTCCCCTATATTAATATAACCGCCTTTTAAGATGATGCCAAACCGGCCTTCTCTGCTAACTATATAAGGCCTACCCTGCTCTTTGTATTGTTCTTTACCGACATGTTTAATTTGTATTAAAACTTCATTGCCAATTTGTACGAAACTGTTGGCAGAAAACTGCTCAAGCGGAATCCCGGAAACGGTGATATTTTCAGTATAGCCGCCGTTTATTACCTCATCATATTTTTCGGCGGGTACTTTGTTCATAGTCTCTATTGGAAATAAGCTTACTTGCCGATCCCAGTTACCACCATGGGCATCATTTTCCAACCCCCAATGTTCAATCACCTTTACCCTATTTATGCTATTTTTTTCGATACCTTTGCTTGAGCTTATGTGAATAGATAGAACAGTTCCCACTTTAGATACCTCCTTTCGAAAACTTATTATTGAAGTTATTCTAGTCGAAACAGTGCTATTCCTTTTTATAGCAAGCGCTCATATTTGACACCGGCAAGCAGGATTCGATTCAGTCATTGCAGGAGAGAGAAATCGCTGTTAGAAATAAGCGGCGATGCTTTGTTTCCTTCAGGCTCTAAGTGAATCATTACATCGCAGGTACCCCAATGATGTCTGATGGCTGCTTCAATTTGATCGCAGATGGCATGAGCCTCATCCAACGGCATGTGCTTATCTAAGATGAGATGCATGTCGATTAGGCGATAACTTCCCGAATATCTGGTGCGTAGCTGGCTCAGGGATATTACTTGATCATGCTGGTTAATGATCTGAGAAATTAGTTGTTCTTCTTCTTTAGGCAGACTGATGTCGGTTAGTTCCGCGATATTTTTTTTGATCATTGTGTAGCCTGTTTTCAAAATGATTATGGCCACCACCATGGCAATCACCGGATCGATCCATGTCCAACCGGTGATGTAAAGCCAGAATAAGCCGACCAATATGCCGCCGGATGTCCACATATCGGTTTGCAAATGGAGTGCGTCGGCTTCTAGGGCTGGGGAATTAGTTTGTTTAGCGACTGTCAGCATTTTATGAGAAACAAAATAGTTGACTATGACAGAAATGATCATGACGATCATTCCGTATGCCAGAAACGCGGGCGAATGGGTGTGAATATAGTTTTCATAGGCTTCATATATAATCCAGAAAGCCGCTGCGACAATGAGCAATGCTTCTATGGTGCCAGATACATTTTCGAATTTGCCGTGACCGTAGTGGTGATTGTCATCGGGAGAGGCAGCAGCCTTTCGTATGGCGTAATAAGCGATCAGGGTTGCCAGCAAATCGACGGCCGAATGAATGGCCTCGGAAATGATACTGATGGTGCCGGTAAACATGCCGACAAGTAGCTTTAATATTAACAGCAGAGAAGTGGCGATGATTGAGAGTTTAGCCGTATTCTGTTTTAAGGAGTTCATGCTTTCGGTCATAAGGAGACCTCCTTCGTAAACGTTATAATAGGTAAAACAAGGGCAGTACGTTATGCCAAAGGGGACTTACTACGGAAAGCGTGGGATTCTTGTGAGATATTATGAAATATATTTCATAATATAATCAAAAAAAATTTATATTTCGTTACGACGAACAGTAGTAGCTTGAGTATCCAGGTCAAATAAAATGGCGCAAGCCAGTTTGACAACGATAGGCAATGAGAAAATTACCGCCAACTGCTACCTAGCGTGTATGGTTCTTTGCTATGTTTTGAACTATGTTTCATAATAAATATATAATACTCAATGGAGAATGTCAAGAAATGAAATAAGATTTAAAGAACACTATATGGAATAACCGGCTGCAATGAGTTTGCGGCAGGCCTTGACAATGGAAACAGATGATACTACGATAAATACAAACAGGAATTAGATGGAATATCGTAATAACTTATCTTAATAAGATATATGAGGAGGTAACCTGGGTGATTCTGGCCAAGGAACAGATAAATAGATATTTACGGCATATTATCATGCCTGAAATTAGTGGTCCGGGACAGAAAAAACTTTTAGAGTCGTCGGTTTTTATCTATGGAGAAAGTGTAAGCGCCGCAGCGCCGGCGATATATTACCTGGCTGCATCCGGTATCGGTTCCATACACTGTCAGTTCGCCGATACAGCAGGCTTTGACAAGCTTGCTGCCTGTATTCGTGACTTAAACGGCGATGTCTCAATCAGTTTGGCAGACGGACAGGATAGCGGTTTGCGAATTTTTCTGGGTGGACCGGAGTTTATCAAAAAATCCAAGTTGGCTTTTGCACACTTTCTTCCTGCCGTAGTGGCTCTTTATTACGGTTGGCTGGGCGGTATCCAGGTGTTTAAAGCCGAGGATGATCTGGATGTATTCCTGGCAAAACTGCCTGATTTACAACCAGCCGCAGCTGCCGCTGCTGATACAAAGATAACTGCCGAAGTCTTTTCAACCTGCTTCCTGGGGGCGTTGTGTGCTATGGAGGCAATTAAACTGATCCTGGATATTGGCGAAACCGCAGGTGATTTCTTATATTGCAATCTTTTCTCCATGGAGTTTTCTAAGGTTGGCCAGGCAGAACTGGAACAGACCCTGGCCGGGTTAGCTTCGGTACAAGCAACCACCGCCCTGAATTTTGACCTGACCGACAGTAAAGTGCTGATTGTCGGAACCGGCGGACTGGGATCACCTGCCGCTTATGCACTGGCATCAGCCGGTGTTGGCACAATCGGTCTGGTAGATTATGATGCGGTTGAAATCAGCAACCTTAACCGTCAAATTCTTCATTCCGGGTCAAGAATCGGGATGCCGAAGGTGGAATCGGCGGCCCTGTTTTTACATGACATAAACCCGCAACTTAGTATTGATACATATCATACAGCTCTGAGCAAAGAAAATATTTATAGTATCCTTGAAAATTATGATCTTGTTATTGCGGCAGTTGACAATTTTCCTGACCGCTTTCTGCTGAATGATGCCTGCTTTTTCACGAAAAAGCCAATGCTCGATGCCGGTGTACTTAGATTTGATGGCACCTGTATGAGTATTATAACACCCCAAAGCCACTGCTATCGCTGTACGCTGCCGGACATTCCTTCCGGCGGCAGTACGCCGACATGCGCTGAATCCGGGGTGCTTGGCCCGTTGCCGGGAATCATGGGCTTTCTCCAAGCAGCCGAAGCCGTTAAATTATTATCCGGTCAGGGGAATACCTTACACGATAGAGTATTATTCCTGGATGGAATGTTTTCTCATTTTGGCACCATACAGTTGCGCAAGCAGAGCGGTTGCCGGCTATGCGGTACAAATCCTGCAATCCACGAACTCCAGGAATATAAATTCGTATGTTCTGATGAGGAGGATACTCACCAGGAGTAACCGCATAGTAGCCTGAGACTAATTTAATAAGGTGAATAGTTATGCGAAGTTGACCAGAAATACTGGAGGCTTGGTGCTACCCCTGTCAGGGGTAGCGCCAAGCCTTTTCATTATCCTGACAGAAAGCATGCCTTTGGCCAAAGGCTCGGCGCAAGTCGTGTTTTCTTTACCCTTAGGCATGTTGAAAAAGAAGGGAGATAGGAGTATGACATTTCTTATCTGGAGAAGCCTGCTGCACCGACGGCTGCAGAGTATCGCCATGATTGTTTCGATTGCTGTTGGCGCAGCCATCATTTTTAGCGTTGCCGCCATGTATAAAGGGGTGGCAGCAGGCATGGCGCTTTCCCGGCAGCGTATGGGAGCCGATATTGTTATTGTGCCGTATGGGGTGACGTTAGAGCCCAGCCTGCTCTTATTTGGCGGGGCGACGGCCAATTCCTATATGCCGGAAGGATATGTGGACAGCGTACGCGCCGTCCCGGGTGTTCGTACAGCTACACCGCAGTTCTATACTCATTCTCTAACGGCAGATTGTCATGATATTGGCAGCCAGAACCGGATGATTGGGTATGATGCGGCCAGTGACTGGATTATTGCTCCATGGCTGAAGAAGGTTCATAAAGATGAGCTTAAGGATGATGAGGTCATTTTAGGAGCCAAAGTACCTACCTGGACACAGGGAAAAATATCGATTTTAGATCAGTGGTACAATATTGTCGCCGTGGCGGAAGAAACCGGGACAACGCTTGACTATTCCCTGTTGGTCAGTATGAATGAGGCCAGACGGGTGGTTGCCAAAGATAAATCGTTGCGGGGAATATGGGAGAAACAAGGCCCCCCGGCTGAACTTATTTCGACTATTTTAGTGCAGGTGGATGAGGGGGCAGATATGAATGAAGTGGTAACCGCTATCCAAAGTGCCGGACTCATGAAACCAATTGTGGCGGCAGAAGTGAAAAAACGTATTGCCGATCAGTTTACGGTATTTTTGCTTTTAATTGGCATTGTCGGTATCCTGGCAGTACTAACCTCTTTGCTGCAGCTTTTTTCCCGGTTTTATACACTGACCTGGGAACGGCAGGCAGAGTGGGGGCTGTATCTGGCTTTTGGTGCCTCAGGGCGGGATATTGGTGCCGTGATTGTTGGCGAAGCGGCCACGGTAGCCATAACAGGAGCGGCTGCCGGCCTGCTATTGGGGGGCGGCTTGTATCAAGGCAGCTTGACGTTACTGGAAGCCTACCAATCGTTTCCCTTTGTACCGCCATCCTGGACATTTATTGGTGTTCTGGCTATTGGTATTACCATACTGTTCACCGGACTGGGTGCTCTGGCCGCCTGGCTGCCGGCCTATCGGGGCAGCCGTATTGATCCCAGTGTTATTATGACCAGAGGAGAATTTGATTAAGGAGAAAGAAGGGGAAATATGGAGAATCTGCTGGAAATGCGGGACATTGGCAAAAGTTACGGCGAGGATATCATTTTATCAGGGCTTTCCTTTACGCTGGCAAGGGGAATGGCGATAGCCATTATCGGACACTCTGGCGGCGGTAAGACTACACTATTATCGATAATGGGACTGCTGCAAAAGGCGACTTCCGGACAGGTACGGATAGACGGTCTGGATATTGCCGGTTTATCTTCTGCCATGTTGGCTAAACTGCGCGGTCAATATATCAGTTTTGTCTTTCAACGAGCCCGGTTAATTAATTCGCTGACTGCGTTGGAAAATGTCATCGCACCGGCCTGGTTTATTCGCCGCGGGGAAAATCTGGAACAGCAGGCACAGGCTTTGCTGGCGCATTTCGGTTTGTCCCACCGCCTGCATCATAAGCCGCAGGAACTGAGTCTTGGTCAATTGAGACGGATTTCGCTGGCCAGGGCATTACTGCTTAAACCGCCAATCTTATTGGCCGATGAACCGACAAATGATCTGGATCCGGCGTTGGCCGGAGAAGTTGCTGCCTGCCTGCTTGCTGCGCGCCAGGCGGGCAGTGGTGTAGTTATTGTCACCCATGACGTGGGGTTGGCGGCACAAGCGGATCAAACTTTCCGTCTGGCAGACGGGGCATTGCATTCTGTTGCCTGCCAGTAAACTAGTTTGAGCGTATAACGGCAGAAGCAAAGGAGAGCTTGCCTTATCAAGTCTTAAGGCAAGCTCTCCCTAATAGTAATCAATGAGTCCAGGCAAAATCCCCGTATCTTTCAGACCTGCAGAACCGAGTCTGCTTTCAGCCATCTGCTTACCTGGGATGTAAGCTCGGCGTGTTTGCCTGTAAACACGTGGTCTGCCTGCATACGGATCAATTCTTTTTTGCCCCTGTAGCCATCATACAAAATTTCCGACCCTGACGGTGGCACAACAATGTCCTGGCTGCCATGAATAAGCAACAGTGGTGAACGGTGATGCCGGGTTCGGGCCAAAGGATCATAGCGATTTTCCAGTAAGTCGTTGACAAAGTTGGGCGTGAGGCTGAACCCCTTACCTAAAAAGTTCGATACTGTCTCGCCTTGTAGGGAACGCTGCCACAGGTCAGGCCCTAATATAATGTTCCGGAAATTTTCAATCGGTTGAGTTACCGGAGCCAAAGCCACCCGCCCGGCAATGGCCTGATCTTCATGACTCAGTACAATAAGGCCGCCCAGACTATGTCCCAGTAAATAGATGGGTAAGCCATCAAACTCCGGCAGGTTTTTGACCCATTCAATCACATTGCGTAAATCGGCCTGCCAGTTTTTGATGGTGGTGTCGACGGCAAATTCACCATCGCTTTCACCTGAACCGGTAAAATCAAAACGAACGGCGATGAACCCTGCAGCTTCAATAGCATTGGCTACATGGAGCATTAGCTGATTTGCCCCGATTTTTTCGCTGGTGAAGCCATGGCAGCAGATAACGATCGGTGTCTGGGTCACAGTGAAGCTGTTGACGTGAATCATAGCAGATAATTTGCGGCCTTGACTGAGAATCCATTCATGTTGTTTCATGGTACTATCCCTCCCTAACTAAGATAAGGCTCAAAAGCGACCTAAGTCATTTTTGAGCCTTTAGTTTTTCTAATCAGCTTTACATATTATATTATCCGGTTTTTTGGTTAGCCCAACTGATTGACGGCCTGGGCGATTCGGTTAAGTCCTTCTGCCAACACCGGACGCGGGCAGCCAAAGTTTAGGCGCATAAAGCCGCTGCCTTGCCGGCCGAAAGTCGCACCGTCATTTAGTCCCACTTTGGCGTTGCTGGCAAAGAATTTTGCCAGCTCTTGCTGTGGGAGATTGAGGTTGCGGCAATCAAGCCAGGCTAAATAGGTGCCTTGCGGTTTACTGACCTTAATTGCCGGAATGTTGCCGGTAATAAACTCTGTCAGATACTCGGTGTTGCCTTCAAGGTAGACTAACAGCTCATCAAGCCACGGACCGCCATGGCGGTAAGCGGCTTCCAGCGCGGTGATGCCGAATACGTTGCTTTTGCTTATGCCTAGCTGCTGGAGAACTTGTGAAAATTGCCGGCGTAATTTGCTATCCGGAATTATGGCAATCGAGGTATACAGGCCGGCGGTGTTAAAGGTCTTGCTGGGAGCGGTAAGGGTAATGATTTTGTCTTCATTGCCGGTTTGCAGGGAGGCCAGCGGTATATACTGATGGCCGCTATATACGAGATCACCGTGGATTTCATCTGCCACAATTAATACGTTATTTTCCAGACAGATATTTATCAACTGGGTTAGTTCTGACTGCGACCAAACCCGGCCAACAGGATTGTGCGGACTGCACAGGATTAGCATTTTAGCTTCCTTGGCTTTGGCGGCTAAGTCCGCAAAGTCCATGCGGTATTCGCCGTCTTCATAGACTAAAGGGTTTTCCAGCACGGTGCGGCCCTGACTTTCCACACAGGAGAAAAAGGGCGGATACACAGGCGGTTGGATGATAACCTTATCATTGGGATTGGTGAATGTTTGTACCGCCAGTGTTATGGCCGTTACTACGCCGGGGGTACTTAGCATCCAATCGGGATTGGCTTGCCAGTTATGACGATTCTCCAGCCAGGCAGTTACGGCATCATAGGCATAGGAATGGGGCGAAGGATAACCAAAAATGCCATGCTCAACGCGGGCAGCTAATGCCTCCGTTACCGCTGGCGGCGCAGCAAAATCCATATCGGCAACCCAAAAGGGGAGCACATCTTTTGAACCAAACAGTGTGGCAGCGTCATCCCACTTGGTACTGCCGCTGTTTTGACGCGCAATTACAGTATCAAATCGAGTAGTCATAGTAATCACCCTTATTCATAGAATATAAGCTATTAGTTAAGAAATACCGGTTATGAAGCAGGATCAGGGTATGCAAAAAAGGCTAAAGTACGTCCGGGACAGACAATACTTTAGCCTTCAGTCTCTCTGATCAGCTAGATGGAAGTAAATAATATATAAATATAGGCTACCATTAGTGCGGGGAATTGTCAAGAATTTGAGAGAAAAACTCATGAAAAATTCCACAAAAAAACCTTGTATTTTTGGCAAGTGGTCAGTATAATAAATTACAAGTTAATAAAAAAATACAAATGAGACTGATTGGTGGATCAACCAAAGGTCAGGATAACAGTTCTGCAGGACTGTCATTCTGGCCTTTTTTTGTTCTAAAAGAAAAAAATTCTTAAAAACAGGATTCTCTAACAAGCTGGGAGGGGTAACACATGAGCAAAAAAATCAAGCAAATTGCCATTTATGGCAAAGGCGGAATTGGCAAATCGACAACAACTTCCAACATCAGTGCAGCGTTGTCAAAATTGGGTTATAAGGTAATGCAGTTTGGCTGCGATCCGAAGGCTGACTCAACCAATACGCTGCGCGGCGGTACGTACATTCCTACAGTGCTTGATACACTGCGTGAGAAAAACAAGGTGCAGGCCGAAGATGTAATTTATAAGGGTTTTAATGGTGTGTATTGTGTGGAAGCAGGCGGGCCGGCTCCCGGTGTCGGCTGCGCCGGGCGGGGCATTATTACGGCAGTTCAGCTGCTTAAGCAATTAAAAGTATATGAAGAACTGGAACTGGATGTTGTTATTTATGATGTTTTAGGCGACGTGGTATGCGGCGGTTTTGCCGTACCTATCCGTGAAGGTATTGCTGAGCATGTATTTACCGTATCTTCAGCCGATTTTATGGCAATTTATGCGGCCAATAACTTATTCAAAGGAATTCAGAAATACTCTAATTCCGGTGGTGCACTGCTGGGAGGGCTGATTGCCAATTCAATCAATGTTCCCTATGCAAAAGAGATTGTGGATGATTTTGTACAGCGGACGCAAACCCGGGTGGTGGAGTATATTCCCCGTTCAGTAACCGTAACCCAGGCCGAGCTTCAGGGAAAAACGACAGTGGAAGCGTCGCCAGGTTCTGAGCAGGCGAAAATTTACAGCCGCTTAGCCCAAAAGGTAATAGAAACCACAGAATCCAAAGTTCCATCCCCGCTGGAAACAGCCGAATTACGCAAGTGGGCCGCCACATGGGCCGATCACCTGCTGGCCATGGAAACAGGTGAGGTTCGCAGTGCGGCGGCTGGTATCTAAGAGGGATTATCCGGAAGTTAAGCCCTCCCCTGCCGCTGCTGACATGTTGCTTTAAACGGGGGCAAAAAAAGCGAGGTGAATTGTATGGGCAGCGTATGCTTCAGTACGCTACATGCTGATGTTCTGGAAAAAACAAGTAAGCATCCTTGCTACTCGGCAGATGCTCATCATAAATATGCCCGGATGCATTTGCCGGTGGCTCCCCGGTGTAATATTCAATGTAATTATTGTAATCGTAAGTTTGACTGTGTCAATGAAAGCCGTCCGGGAGTCACCAGCGAGGTATTGACACCAGAGCATGCTAAAGATAAATTTGCCTGGGTTAAAGAAAAAATGGAACACCTCAGTGTTGTTGGCATTGCCGGACCGGGTGATGCGCTGGCTGACTGGCTGTTCACCAAACAGACAATTAAACACATTCAAGCCCTGGATCCGGAGATTACCTTCTGCTTATCGACAAATGGATTGCTGCTGCCAGAATATGCGCCTGAAATTGTGGCTTTAGGTATCCGTCATGTTACAGTAACGGTTAATGCGCTGGATCCGGCGATCGGGGCAGAAATTTATCAGTTTGTATCCTATCAGGGTAAATGGTACACAGGTGTCGCAGCAGCAGGACTGTTGCTGCATAATCAGTTGGCAGGCATAGCGTATTTAGTTAAACATGGTGTTATGGTTAAAATCAATATAGTTATGATTAAAGGGCTTAATGACAGACACATACCGGCGGTTGTCAAAAAGGTAAAGGAACTGGGAGTGTTTGTTACCAATATTATGCCGCTCATTCCCGCGCCGGGCAGTGCCTTTGAGCACTTACCCCAGACCAGCATGAAAGACCTGAATACCTTAAGGGATGTTTGTCAGCTTGATATTCGCCAGATGCGCCACTGCCAGCAATGCCGGGCCGATGCCATCGGCTTGCTGTATGAAGACCGTTCGCAGGAATTCCGGATGTGCGACCGGCCTCAGGACGGCGTAACGGTAAACAACGGGAACCGGAAGCTTTACCGGATTGCTGTTACCTCAAAATATGGAAAACTAGTGGATCAGCATTTTGGTCATGCCACTAAACTGCTTATTTACCAGGGCGATGGACTCCAGTTTCAGCTCCGTGAGACCCGGACGGTAGGTCGGTATTGTGCCGGGATGTCAGAGTGTGATGCCGAGGCTGGGGACAGCGGGAGGGAGAAGATTATTGAGGCGCTGAAAGATTGTAATGCGGTACTGACAATGCGTATTGGCTATCATGCGAAAGAGCGGTTGCGAGATAAGGGGATTTTTATCTCAGAATACTGCGATACAGTAGAAGCAGGTCTTCGCTATGCAGCAGCTCAAATGCAGTCTCAGGGCGCGGCAGAAAATGAGTAGGAAACTATTGACAAATAGCTTACGGGCAGTATAATTTAAATACAATAACATTCCAAAATTTGGCTGATCAGAGAGGCTGAAGGCTGAGGTATTTATCCGCAAGGATGTACTTTGGCCTTTTTTTGTTATTATTTTTGGATAAATTCATAGAGGGGATGTGTTAGTATGTCTAACATTGCCGGCAGTATCACTGCTTTAATCGGCGGTACGCCATTGCTGCGCCTGAATAAGGTAACAGCCGGGGCTCAGGCAGAAATCGTGGCTAAACTGGAATCCTTTAACCCTGGCGGCAGTATTAAGGACCGCATCGGTTTCAGCATGATTAAGGACGCTGAGGAAAAGGGACTTATCAATGAAAATACGGTAATTATCGAGCCTACCAGCGGCAATACCGGCATTGCCCTGGCCTTAATTGCCGCTGCCAAAGGGTACCGGCTTATCCTGACCATGCCGGAGACCATGAGTGTGGAACGGCGCAGTCTGTTGAAAGCATACGGTGCGGAACTGGTGCTCACTCCCGGTGCGGCAGGCATGAAAGGAGCTGTTTTAAAAGCCGAAGAATTAGCTGCTGTGACGCCAAATTCATTTGTGCCGCAACAGTTTAATAATCCGGCTAATCCGGAAATTCACCGGGCCATTACCGCAGACGAAATATGGAAGGATACAGACGGTAAAGTAGATATTATCGTTGGCGGTGTTGGTACAGGCGGTACGATTACCGGTGTGGGGGAAGTACTCAAACAGCGCAATCCTAATATCAAGGTGGTCGCGGTTGAACCCTTGGATTCCCCTGTTCTTTCCGGTGGGCAGCCCGGCCCTCATAAGATTCAGGGAATTGGGGCAGGTTTCGTTCCCTATGTACTGAATTTGGATGTAATTGATGAAATCTTTAAAGTGAAGAATGAAGAAGCCATTACTACCGCACAGCGTTTGGCTAAGGAAGAAGGCGTACTGGTCGGCTTTTCTTCCGGTGCAGCGGCGTTTGCCGCCCTGCAGGTAGCCAAAAGACAGGAAAATAAGGGGAGGTTAGTGGTGGTTATTTTGCCGGACACCGGTGAGCGGTATCTTAGCACCGTACTTTTTGCAGAAAATAAATGATCGAGTTTGTTATAGAATCGATACTGCCTGGCTTTGCAGTTTGACGATAAAGGAGGAAGTTGGATGTCCGATAATCAGGTAGCACCAACAGAATTTTTTGGTGCAGATGACAAAATCATTGCCCGCAATATCCGGCGTGTATTTAAAATTAAGCGCAAGCCAAACGAAGAAGCTACTGAATTTGAAGCAATTAAACAGTTGGACCTTACTGTTAAACAAGGAGAATTTCTGGCCATTGTCGGCCCAAGCGGCTGTGGAAAATCAACTTTTCTGGATATGATTGCCGGTTTGGCCCACCCCAGCTCCGGCGAAATATACATGGACGGCAAGCTGATTACCGGTCCGGCTTTGGACCGTGGCATCGTAATGCAGGGATATGCGTTGTTTCCCTGGCGAACAGTGCGAAAAAACGTTGAATTTGGGCTTGAAATAAAAAAGGTGCCGTCAAAAGACCGCAAGGAAATCAGTCAGCAGTATATTGAATTAGTCGGCTTGAAAAACTTTGAGGACAGGTATCCTCATGAATTGTCCGGAGGCATGAAGCAGCGTGTAGCTATTGCCAGAGCATTGGCTTATGATCCGGAGGTCTTGCTTATGGATGAACCCTTTGCAGCCGTTGATGCTCAGACCCGGGAGGTTCTGCAGGAAGAACTGCTGCGCATTTGGGAAAAAACCAGGAAAACCATTGTTTTTGTTACACATGGTATTGATGAAGCAGTATTTCTGGCAGACCGGGTAGCTGTAATGACGGCAAATCCCGGAACCATTAAAGAAATTGTTACTATCAATCTGCCCAGACCACGCGATGGTATCCGTTCATCAGCCGACTTTGGCTGGGTTCGGCACAAAATTTGGGAATTACTGCAAACCGAGCATTTCACCGCTGGCAAGACGAAGTTATCTGGAAAAAATGTGGCTGAATCCATATCTGCGTCGGCAGCATTGTAAACTGAATCAGTACACTTTTGCATTGCATCTTGTTTGGCTGATGATTTGTCGATAATAATTAATTCGGGGGTGTAATGTGGAAAAGTTAAGTTCCAAGAAACGTTTGTTGCCGCAAGTTATGGAGTTGATCCGTCATTCGCTTCATACGGTTAAATATGGGCACTTAATTTTGACAGTGCAGGACGGCTATGTGATTAAAATGGAGCGAACAGAAAAATTTATTTTTACCGCTAAAAATAAATCCGGCTATATAGTACAGGATGTTCCAGCAAGACAGCACTCTTTTCAGCCTAAAATCATTGCTCAGCTTGAAGGTCTGATGTATGGGCAGCTGATTATCCGAATTGAAGATGGCAAGGTGGAACAGATAGAGAAAACCGAAAAACGGCGGATTAACGAACAGGAAGGAATTTACGGAGATGGTATCTAAGGCATAGTTGATTGAAAAAAGGGGTGATGATGACGATTACGTATGAATGGGGAGACTCTTTATATATCAATATTACCAACCGCTGTACCAATAATTGTACTTTTTGCGTAAGAAATAATCAGGAAGGTATTTCCCGGGGAATGAATTTGTGGCTGGAACGGGAACCTACGGTCAGTGAAGTTCTGGCAGATATTCAAGCCAGGGATATCTATAAGTACCGGGAGTTTGTATTTTGCGGGTATGGAGAACCCATGCTGCGAACTTATGATATTATCGAAATATGCAGATATCTGAAAAATGCATATAACATGTCTATTCGCATAAACACAAACGGGCATGCCAATTTGATTTGCGGGCAGGATATTACTTCACAGTTAGCAGGGCTGGTGGATGCTGTTTCTATTAGCATGAATGCAAAAAACAGTAAAGAATATCAGGAACTATGCCAATCTGATTATGGTGAAAAAGCCTATGAGGCTATGCTTGCGTTTGCTGCTAAGTGCAAAAAGTATATTCCCCAGGTAGTACTGTCTGTTGTTGATGTTATGCCTGATGACAATATCCAGTCATGCCGGGAGATTGCCAACAGAATTGGTGTTGATTTTAGAGTCCGGCATTATCAATCATAATTTAGATATAGAAATGAGTCAGAAAAAAATTTCTGACTCATTTCTATCTTACTGTTCCAGCGCCTGGGCCAAATCGGCAATAATGTCTTCCACATCTTCAATGCCGACAGACAAGCGCAAGAGACAGTCACTAATGCCTAAGCGCTCGCGAATGTCGGCCGGGATGTCGGCGTGGGTCTGGACTGCCGGGAAGGTGATCAGCGATTCGACGCCGCCTAAACTTTCGGCAAACTGGAGAACTTTTACCTTGCGCAGCACTTGGGCAGGCAGGCGGGGATGGTCTACGGTGAAAGACAGCATGCCGCCATAGCCAGAGGCCTGGGCGTCCTGGATTTCTTTACCGGGATGGTTGGCTAAGCCGGGGTAATAGACTTTGGTAACACTGGGATGGGTGGTAAGCCACTCGGCGACAGCCTGTGCGTTTTTTTCGTGCTGGCGTGACCGGATTGCCAGTGTCTTGATCCCCCGCAGTAAAAGCCAGCTGTCCTGCGGCCCAAGGATGGCGCCGGTAGCGTTTTGGATAAACCCGATTTTTTCACAGAGCGCGGGGTCACCGGCAACTACCAGACCGCAGACCACATCATTATGGCCTGACAGGTATTTGGTACCGCTATGGAAGACAATATCGGCGCCCAGAGTCAGCGGTTGCTGGAAATAGGGGGAGAGGAAGGTGTTATCCACAATGACGTGCACCGGTTGTGGGGTATGCTGACGGGCGATAGCCGTTATTGCCCGGATATCGGCAATTTTCATCAGCGGATTGGTGGGTGTTTCCAGTAAGATGGCTTTCGTGGCAGGCTGCAGTGCCTGGCGCACCTCTTCCAGGCTGCTGGTATCGACAAAAGTAACTGTCAGACCGAACTGGCTGAATATCTTGTCCATAATGCGATAGGTTCCGCCATAACAGTCTTCGGTAATAATCAGATGATCACCAGGCTGATACAGCATCAGTATTGCCGAAATGGCAGCCATGCCTGAAGCGAAGGCAAAGCCGGCATGCCCTTCCTCCAGGGCGGCTACGGCTTCTTCCGCCGCCTTGCGGGTAGGGTTCTGGGTACGGGAATAGTCATAGCCGGTGCTGCGGCCGAGTTCAGGGTGGCGGAAGGTGGTTGTCTGGTAGATGGGAGTGCTGATGGCACCGGTGGTTTTATCGGTGACAAGACCTGCGTGGACGGCTTTGGTGGCAAATTTCATAACATATCATCTCCTATTTTGTGTTTGCGGCAGGCAACAAAAAAACGACTCCACCGTAAGAAGAGTCGCCTGTATGCGCTGATAACTCATCTTCCGGATTGCTCCGCTGGATTTAGCACCTTGCATTGCTGCCGGTTGCCGGGTGTCATAGGGCCAGTCCCTCGACCACTCTCGATAAGTTTAATTATTTAATTTTATTGGATTTTATTTTTGCATACTTAATACAATTTGTCAATAGATATTTTTATGCTTTTTATCTCTTGCCTGCTTGATATTGACGCCGGTTGAAAAACCGGATATCATGATTTCAACAGGAGATAACTATTTTGGGAATACGGGGAGGCAGTAACAGTATGACTGATAAAAAAGATATACTGGCATTAATTGAAAAAGCTGAAACAACCCATGAGCTTACTAAAGATGAAATTGTTGCGCTGCTGATAGATACCGAATACGAAGCGGAATTTTTTGCTGCCGCCGACCGGGTGCGCCGAATGTATGTGGGCGACGAGGTACATTTGCGCGGTCTGATTGAGTTTTCCAACACCTGCAAACAAAACTGTCTGTATTGCGGTCTAAGGCGGGATAATAAAAAGGTAAACCGTTATCGTCTGGGACCGGAAACCATCCTTGATTTTGCAACCAAAGCCAAGTCATACGGCTATCGCACGGTTGTGCTGCAGTCAGGCGAAGATGAATGGTTTGATGTGGCTGCCATGGTTGATATTATCAAAAAAATCAAGGAACTTGGTTTGGCGATTACACTGAGTGTGGGTGAAAAACCCCGTGAGGTTTATCAAGCATACCGTGATGCCGGTGCCGACCGGTATTTGCTCAGAATTGAGACTACCGACAAAGCGTTGTATGAAAAACTCGATCCGGGCATGAGCTGGGATAACCGGGTAAAATGCTTGCAGGACATAAAAGAGCTGGGTTTTGAGCTGGGAACAGGCTCACTGGTCGGTATACCGGGGCAAACTATTGAATCGCTGGCCGATGATGTTTTGTTTTTCAAAAGCATGGATGCGGACATGATTGGTGTAGGTCCGTTTATTCCTAATCCGGACACGCCGTTAGCCAAAGAGGCGGGCGGTACTTTTGAATTAAGCACCAAGGTGATGGCTATGACCCGGCTGCTGTTACCGGATATTAATATTCCGGCGACAACCGCTATGGAGTCTTTGAACCCGCAGGGACGGGTACTGGCGCTGCAACGGGGGGCCAATGTAGTGATGCCCAATGTTACCGAGGGCGAATACCGGCAGCTGTATTTGCTCTACCCGGGGAAGATTTGTATCAACGACACGCCGGCTCATTGCCGTTCGTGTATTACCGGCAAAATTCAGGGTATTGGCCGCAAGGTAGCTGAAACGCACGGTTTCCGGGTAAAGCGGGCTTAGAAGGGAATGGGCGTATGAATAAACATATTTCTGAGGAAGTGCTTGCGCTGATTGAGCAAGCTGTGAGACATATTAATTTTGGTTCTGTTACCCTGGTACTCCAGGATTCACGGATTATTCAAATGGAGAAACTGGAAAAAATCCGGATAGGCGAACAGCCGCCGAAGGGCGCAGGTAAAACTGCAGCGGCTGCCACTGGGGTGCGGATGCGGATATTGCAATCAGTTGACGGCATGGAATATGGAAAAGTGGCTATGCAAATCCAGGCAGGACAGATTATGCAGGTGGAGAGAACCGAAAAATACCGGGTAGGAAAATTAACCGGCCTTCATGGCGACGGAATTTAAAGGAACATACGGCGATGAACTGCTTATAGTTCATCGCCGTATGTTTTTTGGGGGTTGTAATGTTAGTGTCACTTTTTTCGCCGGGAAAGGGGTGACGCTTTTCTTTTAGGCACTATATTCGTGCTCTTAATAAATACAAATGTACTTTATGTAAAAACGACAAAAACCGTGTTGACAATAAACATGTAAAGGTGTATAGTATATTTTGATTATAAAATATAGAATTTCCCCGGCATAGATACGCTCTGTGAGTTTCAGTGTACAGACTGAATGGGAGCTATAGTACGGGGGAAAAAGGGGTAGGAGAAAATATGCGAAAAAAAATGTTAGCAGTGGCTATGAGCACACTGATGATGGCTGGTGCGCTGGCCGGCTGCGGCGGCGGAGCCAAACAAGAGGCCGCAAATGAAATCAAGCTTGGCGGTAACTTCGAGTTAACCGGCGGTGTGGCCAACTATGGCAAACAAGCAGTAAACGGCATCCAACTAGCCATCAAAGAAGCTAATGCCTCCGGCGGTGTGTTAGGTAAACAAATAAAGTTAGTATTGGCAGACAATAAATCGGAAGCTGCCGAAGCAACCAATGCTCTTACCAAGCTTATTACCCAGGACAAAGTCGTAGCCGTGTTCGGACCTGCCACCAGTTCAAATACGATAGCCACAGTACAGGTATCCCAGGATAATAAAATTCCTATTATCACTCCTACCGGAACAAGTGAAAAGATTACTGTCGATAATGGCAAAACGCGTCCGTACGCCTTCCGTTCCTGCTTTATCGACCCGCTGCAAGGCACCATTATGGCGAACTTTGCCAGCAATACGCTGAAAGTAAAAACCGCAGTTATGTATATTGATAACAGTTCCGACTATTCCAAAGGACTGGCCAAATCCTTCGAAACCGTATTCACCCAAAATGGCGGTACCATCTTAGGGCAGGAAGCCTTTTTACAAAAGGATCAGGATTTCAAGTCAACGCTGACCAAAATTAAAGCACTTAATCCTGAGGTAGTATTTATTCCGGCATATTATGAAGAAGTGGGCAAAATTCTTAAGCAGGCACGGGAAATGGGCATGAACATGCCGTTCATTGGAACCGATGGCTGGGATGATGCCAAAGTAGTAGAAATTGCCGGTGCCGCTTCGCTGAACAATACCTATTTCAGCAGTCACTTTTCTTCCCAGGATACCGATCCTAATGTCGTGAAATTTATTGCTGCGTATAAGAAAGAATACAACCAGGAACCAAGTGTTTTCTCCGCTCTGGGCTATGATGCCGGTTTGCTGATGATTGACGCCATCAAGCGGGCTAACAGCACTGATCCGCAAAAAATTCGCGATGCCATAGAACAAACTAAGGATTTGCAGTTGAGCACAGGTATTGTAACAATTGACGCCAATCATAATCCTATTAAGAGCGCCGTTGTTATTGAAATGAAAGACGGCAAACAAGTGTTTAAGGAAAAAATCACCCCTAAACAATAATGGTGAAAATATAGTAAAAAAAGGTTGACAGTCAAAACCCGGCTATGTTAGTATATAGCCAACATAAATATTCTGCTGACCGGAAGACCGGAGGCAATCGCTGGCTTATTCAGTCACGATTGTCTCCTTTTGTTTTTTCGGCAGAAAGTTAAATGCTTAATAGTATGCAGGTCTTACTATTAGGCAGGAAAAGGGTTACAATATAATTAACCGGTTAAGAAAGGATGATTTTATTATGGCTAAAATTTATGGAAATCTGACAGAACTGATTGGCAATACTCCACTGCTGGAATTGAAACAATATGCTGGCATCAAAGAGGTTGGCGGACGGATTATCGCTAAGGTAGAATATTTTAATCCGCTGGGCAGTGTTAAAGACCGCATTGGCTATGCGATGATTAAAGATGCTGAGGACAGAGGCCTTATTAATAAAGATACTGTAATTATTGAACCCACCAGTGGCAATACCGGCGTAGCGCTGGCATTTGTTGCCGCAGCCCGTGGCTACAAGCTGATTCTGACTATGCCGGAAACCATGAGCATAGAACGCCGTAAATTGCTCAAAGCCTTAGGGGCGCAGCTGGAACTGACGCCAGGTGCCAACGGGATGAAAGGCGCCATTGCCCGGGCGGAGGAACTGGCAGCGGCAACTCCTAATTCCTGGATTCCTCAACAGTTTAAGAATCCGGCTAATCCTGAAATTCATCGTAAAACAACTGCCGAAGAAATCTGGCAAGATACCGACGGCGAAGTGGATATTGTGGTAGGCGGCGTCGGTACCGGCGGTACCATTACCGGTATTGCCGAAGCGTTGAAGGCCCGTAAACCAGGATTTAAAGCTGTGGCAGTAGAACCGATTGATTCGCCGGTGTTGTCTGGCGGCAACCCCGGTCCGCATAAAATTCAGGGAATTGGCGCCGGTTTTATTCCGGATGTATTTAATGGCAAGGCCATTGATGAAATTATTCAAGTGCAGTCTGCCGATGCTTTTGAAACCGCAAGAGCAGTGGCAGCCACCGAAGGCCTGCTTGTCGGTATCTCCAGCGGTGCTGCCCTTCATGCCGCGACAGAACTGGCCAAACGCCCGGAAAATAAGGGTAAAAACATTGTGGTCATTCTGCCTGATACCGGTGAGCGGTATCTGTCAACCCCATTGTTTGGTGAAGAATAAACTTGTTGCCAAAGTTCAGGCTTTCCTCGAAATGAGGAACTGAGACGGTAAAGCAGCCCGGGATAATTCCCGGGCTGCTTTGTTTCTATATAGTATCCGAGAACTAGCCTTCAGAGGGGGTTAAAACCCCAGCTGAAGGTTAGTCTACTTTATCTTTTTGCAGGAAATACTAAAAAATATTGACTATAAGTAAGCTTCATTATATTATAATACTATACAGGGGTATAGTATATGGAGGGTGTCTATGTTAAATGAGCAGGAAAAGGTTAGCATAAAAAAAAGATTACGCCGTATCGGCGGACAAATTAATGGCATTGAAAAAATGGTGGAGGAAAGCCGCTATTGTGTGGATGTCCTGCAGCAAATTATGGCTGCCAGAGCGGCGCTTAATCAGGTGGCACTGATTATGCTTGAAAGCCATACAAAAAGCTGTGTGGTTAATGCGATAAAAGAAGACCGTACCGAACAAGCTGTAGATGAACTGATGAGCGTTTTGTCCAAATTCGCAAAATAAAGCTTTGGGTTAAAGGGGTGAAACAGATATGGCTGAAGCACGAAACAACCTGTCTGCCGACACGGTATTACTAAAGGTCGGCGGCATGACTTGCGCCGCTTGTTCCGGCAGGGTGGAACGGGGGCTTGCCAAATTGCCGGGAGTAGAGAAGGCGGCAGTAAATCTGGCAACCGGAAAGGCGGCGGTGACCTATGACCGGTCGCAGCTCTCGCTTAATGAGATTGCGCAGAAGATTGAAGCGCTGGGTTATACGGTGATCCGGGATAAGGTGGAATTAAAAATTACCGGCATGACCTGCGCGGCTTGCTCGGGGCGGGTGGAAAGGAGCCTGAATAAGCTGCCCGGTGTCGTCAGCGCAGTTGTCAACCTGGCGGTGGAGAAGGCTACAGTCGAGTATTATCCGGATGTGGTCAGCGTTCAGGACATTAAGGCCAAAATTGAAGCCACCGGTTTTGGGGCCCTGGATTTAACCGATACGGCGGCGGTAGATAAAGAACAGCAAACCCATGAAGCCGAAAGTAATAAACAACGGTTTCGCCTGTTTCTGGCTGCCGGGTTTTCTGTGCCGCTCCTGCTGGGCATGATTCTGCATATGTTAGGCCTGATGGGCGGGGTTACCGAATTTTTGATGAATCCGTATTTCCAATTTGTAATGGCCACACCGGTTCAGTTTATTGCCGGCTGGCAGTTCTACCGGGGAGCCTATATGGTGCTTAAGAACGGCAGTGCCAATATGGATGTATTGGTGGTGCTTGGCACCTCGGCAGCATATTTTTACAGTATTGCCAATGTGCTGCGCGGGGAACCGCACTTGTATTTTGAAACCTCCGCTATTTTGATTACCCTTATCATCTTAGGCAAATTGCTTGAAGCCAATGCCAAGGGGAAAACCTCTGAGGCCATTAAGGCGCTGATGGGGCTGCAGGCCAAGACCGCCCGGGTGGTTCGCGACGGGCAGGAAATGGATATTCCGGTCGAGGCGGTTTTAGTCGGGGATGTGGTGGTAGTACGTCCCGGCGAGAAAATTCCGGTTGACGGTATTATTCGTGAAGGAACATCAACTGTTGATGAATCCATGCTTACCGGTGAAAGCCTGCCTGTTGACAAAGCAGTGGGCGACCAGGTGGTTGGCGCTACTATTAATAAATTAGGCACCTTCAAATTTGAGGCCGTTAAGGTTGGCAAAGATACTGCCTTAGCCCAAATTGTGCGTATTGTCGAAGCCGCGCAAGGGTCGAAAGCTCCCATTCAACGGTTTGCCGATGTGGTTTCAGGCTATTTTGTTCCGGTTGTCGTCGGGCTGTCGCTGGTAACCTTTGCTGTCTGGTTCTTTATCCTGGACCCGGGCAATTTTGCGCGCGCCCTGGTTAACTTTACCGCCGTCCTGGTTATTGCCTGCCCCTGCGCTCTGGGACTGGCTACGCCGACCTCCATTATGGTGGGTACAGGCAAGGGGGCGGAAAGCGGCATCTTGATAAAAGGCGCTGAGCATTTGGAACATGCCCATAAGTTGACAACCATTGTCCTTGACAAAACCGGCACAATTACCAAAGGCCAGCCGGAAGTGACCGATATTGTCACCCTGGCCGGGATGGCGGAAGCCGAACTGGTGAGGCTGGCCATCAGTGCCGAGAAGAATTCGGAACATCCCCTGGCGCAGGCGATTGTTGCCCACGGACAGCAGCAAGGGATAGCCCTCAGCGAACCGGAGTCGTTTACCGCCATTCCGGGCCATGGGATTGAGGTTGCGATTGAGGGCAAGCGAATTTTAGTGGGTACCCGCAAGCTAATGAAGGAAAACAATATTGAATATGAAACAGCGGTGGCAACAATCGAGCAGTTGGAGCTTCAGGGTAAAACCGTAATGCTGCTGGCGGTGGACAATCAGCTAAGCGGTTTGCTGGCGGTAGCCGATACGGTAAAAGAAAGCTCGGCCCAGGCTGTAGCCGAACTGCAAAAAATGGGTATCGAAGTGTGGATGATGACAGGGGACAACACCCGTACGGCGCAGGCCATTGCCCAAGCGGTAGGGATTACAAATGTTATGGCCGAGGTGCTGCCGGAGCACAAAGCCGCAAAGGTAGAGGCGCTGAAGCAAGAAGGCAAGATTGTGGGTATGGTTGGTGACGGCATTAATGATGCCCCGGCACTGGCTATTGCCGATGTGGGCTTTGCTATTGGCACCGGCACCGATGTGGCGATTGAGGCCGCCGATATTACCCTTATACGGGGAGAGCTAACCGGCCTGGTGGCAGCCATTCGCTTAAGTAAGGCAACCATGCGCAACATTAAGCAGAATTTATTCTGGGCGCTTGTCTACAACTCGCTGGGCATTCCGGTGGCGGCGGCAGGATTTTTGTCCCCCGTTCTGGCAGGTGCCGCCATGGCGTTTAGTTCGGTTTCGGTGGTAACCAATGCGTTGAGATTAAAACGGTTTGACCCTTACGGCGAGTTAAAGTAAGGAACGAAAGGAGGTGAATTTTGTGAGTCAAGCAGCAGAGATTGTATTAAAAGTTGAAGGTATGTCCTGCGGACATTGTAAAATGAGTGTTGAGAAGGCACTCCAGGCTATTCCGGGAGTAGTGAGCGCAAGTGTTGACCTGGAAAAAAAGGAAGCCCTGGTGACAGGTACTGCTGCACGGGATGCGCTGGTCAAGGCTGTGGAAGATGTGGGGTTTGACGTGGTTTAATGACTAATGACAGACGCAAGGAAGTTTTATATTAAATCTATGCTAATAAAGTACGCTAAAATCAACGTCTTCAACAAGACGTTGATTTTTTGCTTTTAGTAATTCAGCTTTCGCAGTGATAAACCGGTCTTTATGCCATACTCCTGTAGCACCGTTGGGCGAAAGAAGTCAGGCAGCCGATTTATCTGAGAATCACCGAAGCTTGCACGGTAATAAGCTTCATGAGGCGATTTTCTCCTTCGTCCTCTCTTTCATCCTCTGCCAGCTGTCGATCTGCTGGCCGCTTTGTGAAACAGTTTTGACAGATAACTTGTCTTGCCCTACTTCGACGACAAGATAATTCGGCTCCTCAAAAGGATTATGAAAAAATTCATGGAGTTCGTTGGGGGTAACATACTGATAAGCTTTTGCCCCGCTGCGTCCTGCCGTAACATAGATTGTGCCGCCTGCCGTTATCTTATCGCCTGTCAGCGGATAGGTGCGGGCATAAACATGGTCGTGTCCGCTTATGACAACATCAACGCGATGCTTGTCAAACAGCGGGACGAACGCCGCTTTGACTGGCTCGTTGCTTCGGCCTGATTTGACAGGATAGGGAGTCTTGTGCAGCAGCACAATCTTCCAGCGCTTAGCAGTTGCCGCCAGATCGGCATCAAGCCAGGCCTGCTGCCTTGCCAGCATATCCGGTATAAAGCGCGCCTCCTCCCGTTCCTGGCTATCCAGGATAACGAAATGGGCGTCGCCGTAATCGAATGAATAGACAAGGCCTTGTAAACCGTCAGGTCCGTTAGCGGGAAGCTTGAACTGGGCGGTAAACAAAACAGGCATAGTCCGTTCGCCCCAGACCGGCGTGTATGTTTCATGATTGCCGGTAAGCGGCATGACGGTGACGTTGCTGATAACAGCTTCGGCTGCGTCAAACCACTCCTGCCATTGGCCGTAATCGGCGCCGACATCGACAAGATCGCCGACTACTGTCAAAAACGCCGCCTGGGGATTGGCCTGGTAGGCCTGCCTGACAAGCCGGCCCCAGCTCTCATACCGGTCACTCTGCGAGTCACCGAAAACAAGAAAGCGAAAAGCCGCCGTATTGGCAGGTGCTGTTGTAAACCAGTACGGCCGGCTCCAGCTATCACCATCTCCCAGCAGGTACATGTAGGTTGTATCAGGCTTCAGCCCTGTCAGTGCCGCTACATGGACGACAAGGCCGCTTCCGTCGGCAGGCAGCGGCCGGGAGGTAGCGGTGACAACCGTGGCTTTAGCAGTAAATACATTACTGTCGGCCTTTTCAGCATACATGATTTTACCGACAGGCCAGGATGATTCTGTTTTCCAGGTAATAGTCTGCGTGACACTTGCCCTGTCTGTCCAGGTTAGTGTCACATGCTGCGCCGTATAGGCGTCTGCCACCGCTCCAGCGAGCGGCACCGGTAAAACCGCCAGCACCGCCGCCAGTAGAAAGATGAGGATACCATCCCTTATTCGATAACCAGCCATTATTTCGCCGCCTTTCTGTTATAAGCTATTACAACTTTTAAATGGTTTGCCCTTTTATCATTTGGATTAATTTTAAAATAAAAAATAAGCATAAATAAACCTTATTAGACTATTTAAAAAGAAAACGAGGGTTTTTTAATAACACGGTTTCAACGGTAACCAATGCGCTTAGAATCATTTTAAGCGCATTTTTAAATATAAACAACATAAACAAACAAAAACAAACAATAATGATGTTTAATTGATGGTTTTATTGACTGGTGTTCGTTTTTGTATTAAGATGATAAATATAGTAAATTATGGATGCGATGCAGGGTGGGGGTAGCTTAATGAAGCTGATTACGGTGTCAGGGGCACCTTCTTCTGGTAAGACCTCGGTAATTTTACGGCTGATTGATTGCCTTAGGCAAGGTGGGCAGGAGGTCGGCGTGGTTAAGTTTGACTGTCTGACTTCTTTTGATCAACTGCGTTACGAAGAATATGGCGTAAAAGTGCAGGTGGGCTTTTCCGGGAAATTTTGCCCTGATCATTTTTTTATTACTAATATTGCTGATGCTGTGGAGTGGGGAGAACGCACCGGGCTGGATATATTGATCAGTGAAAGCGCGGGTTTATGTAATCGCTGTTCCCCGCATATCCAGGGAATTCTTGCCATTTGTGTTATTGATAATCTATCAGGGGTGAATACTCCCCGCAAAATTGGTCCTATGCTCAAGCTGGCCGATATTGTTGTCATTACCAAGGGTGATATTGTTTCCCAAGCCGAACGGGAGGTTTTTATGGGGAGTGTCCGGCAGGTTAACCCCAGGGCCTCCATTCTCTTTGTGAATGGCATTACCGGTCAGGGTGCATTTCTCTTAAGCAAGCATGTTATGAATGCAGCTGCTGTTACCAGTGTGAGAAACCGGCGCTTGCGCTTTTCCATGCCGGCTTCTGTATGCGCTTACTGTACCGGTGAAACGCGAATCGGTGAAAGCTACCAGATGGGAATGCTGAAAAAGATGGAATTCAAGGTGGAATCATGAGGCAAGCAATCAGAGAGTGTGCGGCAAGCAGGACAATTGCTGAAATTATCAATACTTATCCGGTGGTACAGGATTTCTTTATTAATTATAATTTACCGAATCTGCAGAAAAATCTTACGCTGGCTCAGGCTTTGGCCGAAATACCACAGGAGCAATTGGCAGAGTTCGGTCTTGATAGATTCAGCTTGACAGAAGAACTGGTAAGGTTCGTGGCAGCATTGGCAGGAAACCTGGAGGCACAGGAAAAGGTAGAAAGTATTACCATCATCGGCGGTAGAAATAAAGCAGGGGAAGCCGAGAATGTGACGCTTACCATTGCCGCCGGTGAGGTTATCAGCATTGTCGGCCCTACCGGTTCAGGGAAAAGCCGTCTCTTAGGGGACATTGAATGCCTGGCGCAATGCGATACACCGACCAACAGGCAAATTCTGATCAATGATCATGTGTTGACTGATGAACAGCGGTTTGATATGGGCAATAAACTGGTGGCGCAGTTATCGCAAAATATGAATTTTGTTATGGATGTGAATGTGGCGGAATTTCTGGCAATGCATGCAAAGATCCGCCTGTGCAAAAATCCCGAACAAGTCATCAACCGCTGCTTTGTTTGCGCCAACGAAATGGCTGGTGAAAAATTTGCCATGGATACCAGAGTAACTGAGCTGTCAGGGGGGCAATCACGGGCGCTGATGATTGCCGACACAGCTCATATGAGCGCCTCGCCCATTGTTCTGATTGATGAAATCGAAAATGCCGGCATTGACAGGAAGCAGGCCATCAGCCTGTTGACTGAAAACCAAAAGATTGTACTGATTTCCACCCATGACCCGCTGCTGGCCTTGAGTGCCGATAAACGGATTGTTATCAAAAATGGCGGTATCTATAAAATCCTGGAGACATCGGACGAAGAGGCCAAAAGCTTACGTGATATTGAAAAACTGGATGCCATGATGCTGGCTGTCAGGCAGCAATTGCGGTACGGAGAGCGGGTTAAGCCGTTGATGCCTGTCCTGGGATAAATGTAGACTTGATTCAGGTGGAGTTTTAACTCCACCTGAATCCTAGGCGGAATTATCCGATGGCCGCAGAGAATGCCAGGGACACAAAGGGGACGAGCCAAGGAGAATTAAAGGCCGCGGCAGCGGTTCTTATGACAGATGGAGGCGAGAAAATGTGGGAGTTATATGACACTATGATTGCGGGAATACCGGAGGATTGTCTTGTCGACGAATTTATCTGCGGCACTTATGGCGTACTCATACGCAGCGGGGAGAGGTGTGGCTTCAGCCATATCATACCAGGCGATACCCTGCCGGAGACGATGAAAAAGACACTTAATATGCCCTTGCGGAAGCTGGCAGAATGTATTAAATCCTGGAATTTCGTCGAAGCCTCTGTCGGTCTGGCGGCCATAAATACCTGGTATAATTCGCCGGCAACTGCGGCAGACAACGGCATTGTGCTTGCTAACAGCTTATACAGTGAGGATCGTCTTAATGATCCCTTTATTGCCTATCAAAATAGGATAAAAAATAAAAAAGTAGCTGTTTTCGGTCATTTTCCCTATGTTGAGCAATTGTTCCGGCCTGTCTCTGACCTCGTCATCATTGCGCGTGAGCCGGAGGAGGAAGGTGATTACCCGGAATCGGCCGCCGACTACATCCTGCCGGAATATGATTTTGTTGTCTTAAGCTGTACAAGTCTTATTTACAAGACATTACCGCGTCTGCTGAATTTATCAAAAAATGCTTATGTTATTATTGTCGGCCCATCAACACCATTGGCACCGTCGCTATTTGCTTTCGGTGTCAATGATTTATCAGGCTTTGTGGTTAAGGATAATGCCGGTGCGGCGCAGATTGTGGCAGGCCTGGAACGCAGCCCGATTTACAAGACAGGGCAGAAAGTAGCGCTTAAATCCCAAGAGTTCACTGGGAGGACCAGCCTGGCGGGACTTGATATCTAAGTGTTCGAACAAACAAGTTTACCGGGCACTGGTGAAAGGAAGAGCGTCATTATGAGGATGGCAGGGACTTGGGGCTCAGCCTTTGCGGTGGCTTTGGCTGTTCACCTTAGCGTTTTTGCTTTAGTGGGGCAGGGATTATTGGCGGAAACAGCCTTGGAGCCACAATTTGAATATATGGAAGTTGAGCTGGCACCGCTCCCCCCTGCTGCTAAACCGGGTCAGGCGAAGGAGATACCGGCGGCCAGTAATCACAGCCCGGACCTGAGCAGCAACAAGCAGGTTTATCCGGCTGCCAGGCCGGCAGCTGCCCGCTTGGCTCCCGTCAGGGAGCAGACCGAGGCTTGGCCGCAGGTTGCAGCTGTCGCCGCGGCCGGTGTGTCATCAGGCGTAAGCAGCAGCGATTTTAGCGGAGAGGCAGGAGCAGGAGCGGCGGCAGGCGGCGGGACGGGAAATAGCGTCTCTGCCGGCGGAACCGGGCCGGCAGCAGAGCCGGTTGACCGCCGGCCGTCGCTGGCTTATGCGCCTTTGCCGGAATATCCGGTGGAAGCCAGGCGCAATCACTGGCAGGGAAAGGTATTTGTCAGTGTACTGGTGACGGCTGCGGGAAGAGCCGCCGAGGCGAAAGTGGCCGAAAGCTCAGGCTATGATGTGCTGGATCAGGCGGCGGTGAACGTAGTGCTGTACAAATGGCGGTTTAATCCTGCCGAGCGCGGCGGACAGGCTGTACCTGGCAGGGTGAGAGTGCCGGTTACGTTTAGCCTGGATCGCTGATAGAAATATAGTGTTTATATTAAAGAGCACAACAAGGAGGAGTAGGTATGAGAGAAAATTTCAAGAAAAGGATGATTCCCCCGGTGCTGGCTGTTTGCTTATTAAGCTCATTCCAGCTTGCCACAGCACAAGAGGTCGATGAGGCCACGCTTGAGGGCGTGGAAGTCCACTCGACATCCCTGGAGAAATACCAAGTGACCACAGCAGTTATTACCGCCGAAAAAATTAAGGAAACCGGCGCAAGAAATCTGGCTGAGGCTCTGGAAGCGGTACCCGGGCTGTATATGGCCACTGCTGATAAGAATGCCCGGCTGGTACGTATCCGGGGGGCGGCCACCGACCAGACGAGGGTTTATATTGACGGGCTGCCGGTGTTTCCCTTATCAGGTATCGCCTCCAACTCGGCGTCTGATTTGGCTGGTATACCTGTCGATAATATTGAAAAGATTGAGATCATTAAAGGACCCGGACCGGTGCAATACGGCACAGACTATAAAGGCGGCGTTATTTTAATTACCACCAAGGATGGCAAGGGGCCAGGCCAGTTTCAGCTTAATTTGGCAGCAGGCTCTGATAAACGCTTTGACCACAGCATCTCCTACCGCGGCAGTGATGATAATGCCAGCTACTCCTTTGCCGCCGGCAAAAGCAAAGGCGACGGGTATCTGAGACACTCCGAGTTTGATAAGGAGTATTTTGACGGTAAAATAAAATGGAAGCTGGGTGAGGGCCAGAACCTGACAATCAGCGGCTGGTATATGAACACCGACCGGGACATTGCCAATGGCATTGACCAGGAAACCGGCAAAGAGACCTCGGCCACCGGCAATAAATGGTCTGGTGATACATTTCTTGACCAGGCTGGTATTCCAGATCCTAATCAAAGCAAGCCAGATAAAAACAGTACGACAGATGTAAAAGACTGGAAATACCGGGACTTCAAACAAACCAATATTGCCGTACAGTATGATCAAAAGGTCAATGACCGGTTCAAATATGATGTGAAGGTTTACCATGTTACTGACCGCAATACCCTGCAGGTAACTAATGGCAATAACGTTAAATTGGGTGTAAATACCAAGAAAAACCCGCAGTTGTACAGCAGTGACTGGACCTCAAGCGGCAACGGTCTGGAGCTTACTGCCGACTGGCAGGCAGCCCGGAACAATACCGTCACCTTTGGCGCCAAATACAGCAAGCTTGACTGGGATGCCAGCGAAAATAGAAGTTTAAATCCAGGCGGTATCACTGACGGCGGCAGCGATAAGCGCATTGGTTATTACCTGCAGGATAGCTGGCAGCTTGACAGCAAAACCAATCTGACCGCAGGCGTGCGCCATGACAAGGTAACGCAAGCCTTTGACAACATTCCGGGGAAAACACCGGCAGAACTTGCAGATATTGACGATTCTACCACTGATCCGGTATTTAACCTGACCCATCAATTGGATGAGAAAAATACGCTGCGTTTTTCGGCAGGCAAAACCCATAACTTTGTTACCGCCAAGCAGGCTAACGCTAATCGCAAGGCTGGTTATGCCGTTCCGGGGACTGAAAAGGCCACCAACCAGGAGATCGGCTGGAAGCACAAGCTTAATGAAAAAGCATCACTGGACATTGCTATTTTCAAAAATGATATTGATAACCGGATTGACAGACTGCCGGGAAAAACGGAATATCGCAACATTGCTAAAACCGAGATACGGGGAGTAGAGCTGGAATATAACCAACAGATCAGCAAACGCCTGAAGGGCTTTGTTAATTACACGTATTTGAAGGCGGAAGACACGAATGCCGGGGTTACCACCGATGCCGCCAATTTGCCTGACAGTATGTTCAATTACGGTGCAACCTACACGGTGGACAAGCTCCAGGCTACCTTGATCGGTCATTACTTTGGCAATGTTAGCAATACTGATGTCAGTACACCCAACAACTATGGAAATATCTATAAGAAGCTGGATAGCTATCATACGGTAGATCTTAATTTCAACTATCAGGAGAATGACAATCTGTCCTATTATTTGCATATCAACAATCTGTTTGACACTAAATACTGGGATAAATATGACGAACGGGGCGACGGCATTAACTTCATGGCCGGCATAAGCATGAAAATGTAGGAGGGTTTATGAAAAGGTTAAGCACACTGATCATCTTGCTTTGCATCAGCTTGCTCATGCTCTTAACCGGGTGCGGCCGGCAAAGTGCTGTGGATTCGGGCGCGGCGCCAGGTTCAGGCAGGGTTATTATTGACATGGCAGGCCGCAAGGTTATATTGCCGCAGAAAATTGAGAAGGTATATCCGGCATCACCGCTCGAATGTGTGTTGATTTATACTCTTGCGCCCGAGCTGTTGGCAGGCTGGGGTTATCACATGGCGGCAGATCAGTCAGGCTATATCCTGCCGGAGTACCGGAACTTGCCGGTGCTTGCCTGGACCACCCGCGGTTCGACCAGTAATGCCGAAGAAATTATGAAGATGAAGCCGGACGTAATTTTAACAATAAACGATATCAATGATACTACCAGGCAATATGCGGATGAACTGGAACGATTGACCAAAATACCGGTGGTGCTGTTGGATAAAGAATTAACTAAAACAGAACAGGCCTTTGTGCTTGCCGGTAAGGTGCTGAACCGTGAGGAACGGGCAGCTAAGCTTGCGGCCTATTGCCGGGAAACGCTGGCGATGGTGACGGAAAAGCAGCCGCTGTTACAGGGCCGCACCCCGGTAACCGTGTATTATGCCGAAGGCCGGCGCGGTTTGGAAACCGAGCCGCGGGGGTCGTGGCATGCCGAGATCATTGAATTTGTCGGCGGCATGAATGTTGCCGATCCCGGTTTGCCGGCCGGCAGTATTATTGGGCGGAGTCCGGTATCGATGGAACAAGTGCTGGCATGGAATCCGGAGGTGGTATTAATCAGCTATTTTCGCGATGGCGAAAGCAGCAGCTACCCCGCAATTATGGGTGAAAAATCATGGCAAAATGTCCGTGCGGTTAAGGCGCGGCAGGTATATGAAATTCCTACAGGCCCTTTTAACTGGTTTGACCGGCCGCCGGCGGTAAGCCGGCTTATCGGTATAAGATGGGTGGCGAATTTATTGTACCCTGATGTCTATCCTTTTGATTTCCGTGCCGAAGTTAAGCGGTTTTATGCGTTATTTTATCACTACCAGCTGTCTGAACAGGAACTTGATGATCTGGCAGCCAGGGCGAAAAGAGTAGAGTAGCTTATGTGGAAAATTTCGATATTGCTGGCGATACTGGTAATCGCCTTCTTCGGCTCATTTCTGGTCGGACGTTTTCCCCTTGCCCCAGATATGGTAGTGATGATTCTGGGCGCCAAGCTCTTGGGACTGCCGCCGGCCGGGACTGATATTATGGAAACCGTTGTGTTTGACATCCGGCTGCCGCGAATCTTGGCTGCCTTGTTAGTGGGCAGTGCGCTGGCAGTGGCCGGGGCGGCTTATCAGAACTTATTCCGCAATCCCCTGGTGTCGCCGTCAATACTGGGGGCCTCCTGGGGCGCGGCCTTTGGTGCAGTTTTGGGGATGGTTTTCCACCTGTCCTGGATATGGGTGGAGTCGCTGGCTTTTATTTTTGGCCTGCTTGCGGTATCCTGCGCCATTATGATCAGTTCGTGGTTCGGCAATAAATCAACCATATCGCTGGTATTGGCCGGTATTGTAGTTTCTGCCTTTTTCCAGGCCCTTGTTTCGGTGCTGAAATATATGGCCGATCCCATGAACACACTGCCTGAAATCAGCTTTTGGCTAATGGGAGGGCTTTCCAAGGTTACGAATCAGGATGTACTATTGCTCTTTCTTCCCATAATGCTGCCAATGGCAGTACTATATTTCATGCGTTGGCAGATTAATGTGCTTAGTGTTGGCGAAGAAGAAGCGCGTACACTCGGCATCAATGTCCGGGGTACCCGTTTGGTGATTTTGGCCTGCGCTACCATGCTGGCAGCGGCGGCTACCAGTATTGGCGGTATTATCCAATGGGTAGGGTTGTTGATTCCCCATATAGCCAGAATGCTGTTTGGGGCAAATTTTGCCATAGTACTGCCGGTGTCTATGCTTTTGGGAGCCGCCTATCTGTTGATAATGGATAATTTAAGCCGCAGCCTTGCTTCAGTAGAAATACAGGTCGGAATTCTTACAGCCTTAATTGGGGCGCCCTTCTTTGTTTTTTTACTGGCCAGAAGCAAAAGGGGTCTGGAATGAAATAGGTTTGGCAGCAACACTAAGGAGATGGTTTTTAGATGTATGACATTGTGGCTAAAGGCGGAGCTACGTTTTGTGTAATTATTGCCTGTTCGCTGCTGGCGATGACGATTGTCATTGAAAGGTGGTGGTTTTACCGGAAGGTAGCCCGTGAAGACCAAATATACATGCCGGATTTACGGCAAGCAGTTGCCGCCGGCAGTGCCAGACCCTTTGGCACTGGTGACGGACCGCTGGCAAGGCTGTGGCTGGTTATGTACGGGAACTATCTGACGGCAAGCGAGGAAATGGAGCTTGCCGGCGAAACTGCTTTAGACAGCGAGAGCATGCGGTTGGAGAAATATTTGTATATCTTAGCGACAATTGCCACAATCGCGCCGCTCCTGGGGTTATTGGGCACAGTATTAGGCATGATAAAAACCTTCCATGTGGCGGCGGTCAGCGGGGCAGGCAATCCCCAGTTATTGTCTGAGGGCATTGCCGAAGCCCTGTATAACACGGCTGCCGGCTTGTTTGTCACCATATTCTGCATTGTCTGCCACAATCATTACCGCAACTGGGTGGAACGGCGGCTGCGCATCCTGGAGTCAAGGATAAAGGAGTTTTCGTCTTTATTAAAGGCAAAAGGGGAGAATAATGTTGCCACGCAAGGTAAATAAACGACAGATCGGCGTCCATATTGATATGACGCCAATGGTTGATGTAATGATGCTGTTGGTTATTTTTTTTATGATGACAACGGCGTTTGTTACCGTCTATCCGGGCTTTACCATAAATTTACCCCAGGCAGCGGCCAAGAGTCAGGAGACGCAGCATATTACGGTATTAATTGCCCAGGATGGGCGCATTGCGGTTGATGGCCGGCCGGTGGCTAAGGGCGAACTGACGGCGCTGCTAACCGGTGCAAAAAATGCTGCCGTATCCATTCAGGCCGATAAGGAAGTCAGCCATGGACAGGTAGTGGAGGTAATGGATGAAATTCAGCGGGCCGGAGTGGCTAAGATAGCAATAGCGGTCAGGGAGAAGGGACGCTAACGGAGTTGAGTTACGAAATTTGGACCTGCGAATAGAAGGGAGCGGTATATACTTGCTTGTGGTTGAGAATCTCAGTTTTGCTTACCCGTCAGCAGGCAATCTGCTCACAGATATTTCTTTTGCCGTTGACAAGGGGGATGTTATTTGTCTCCTGGGGCCAAATGGCGCCGGCAAGACGACCTTGCTCAGGTGCTTATTGGGGCTTGCCAAAATACGGACAGGCAGTATCAGGCTCAGAGGTCAAAAGATCGATGCAATACCGGCAAAGGAACTGGCTGCTGATCTGGCCTATGTACCGCAGGCAGCCGCGACGGTATTTCCCTATAGAGTGCTTGATATTGTTGTTATGGGACGCACACCGCATATTGACTTTACCGCAGTGCCAGGCCGGGAAGATTATGCCATTGCACAGGAGAGTCTGGCTGAACTGGGTATTTCGCACCTGGCGGAGGCCTTGTTTAGCCGTATCAGCGGCGGCGAGCGGCAATTGACGCTCATTGCCAGGGCGCTGACGCAGCGGGCCAGGCTGCTCATTATGGACGAGCCGACAGCCAGTCTTGACTATGGCAATCAGGTCAGGATATTGCGCGTGATTGATAAGCTGGCCAAGCAGGGGTATTCGATTATTATGACTTCACACTTTCCCAACCATGCTTTTCTGCTATGCAATCAGGTGATGATTATGAAGCAGGGGAAAATTGTGGCGCTGGGCAGCCCGGACAGTGTGGTAACCGACACGGTATTAAGCGATCTGTACATGACAAAGGTTAAGGTGGTTGAAATCGATACCGGCGAGTCAAAAGCACTGAAGGTGTGTTTGCCGCTGATTTAGCCAATAACTGACAACTATTATAAAAAGGTGGTTCTAGCATGGGTGAGGTGTCCAAGTGGGATATTTACGACAAACTGATTGCTTCAATCCCTGATGATCTGAGGATTGAAGCATGTTTAACCGGGTTATCCTGGTTCTTGGTACGATCTAAAGGTGTGGGGATTGCCATGACTCCGCCGGAGGGCAGCCGGGATTACTGCTTTACCGGTAAAATTAACGGAGCTCCGGTAAAGGCGGTCGCTCAATGGGTCAAATCCTGGAATTATTTTGAGGCTGCCATGGGTTTGGCGGCAATTAACTCGGTAATTAACACACCGCAGCGGCTGGAGGAGACATTAGCCGTAAAGTGGGAAGAACAGCCGTCCAAGGATGTGTTTGTCCAGATGAGAGAACAGCTTCGCGGAAAAAAGGTGGCAGTCATTGGCCACTTCCGGGATTTGGAGCTCTTAGCACCGTTGTGTGAGTTATCCATTTTGGAACGCCGGCCGCAGCAGGGGGACTATCCTGATCCGGCCTGCGAATATATCTTGCCACAGCAGGATTTTGTGTTTATTACCGCGACTACGCTGATTAATAAGACCTTGCCCCGGCTGCTGGAATTGAGCCGCAATGCTTTTGTGGTTTTGGCAGGCCCCAGTACACCATTAAGCCCGGTCCTGTTCGAGTACGGCATTGATATGCTTGCAGGAACCGCTGTGGTTGAGCAGCAGACAGTATGGCAATTGATGCAGGAGGGAGACCGGCAAAAGTTTTTCGATACAGGGGCAAAAATGGTTCAGGTTGCCGCTAAGGATTATTCGATTTTCAGGAACACACCTGAGTATAGACAAGCATTAGCTTAAAGGAGAGAAAAATGATGTATTTGAAAAAATGTTCCTTTGTTTTGGTTTTTATGCTTATTGTTGCACTTGCTTTGGCCGGGTGTGCGAACCAGACCGCAGGAACACTGTCGCAGGAAAAGACACCAAAACAAACCGAAATTACTTTTTTGGACCAAAATGACCGCAAAGTCACTGTAAAAGCCCCTGTCAAGAGGATTGTAGTCCTGCAGCATCATTCTCTGGACATTTTAGCCATGCTTGGTGCCCAGGATCAGGTGGTGGGCGTGGTATCCAAGTGGGACAGCCTGTTGGGCAAATATATAACAGATGTTTTCCCGGGAATAGAAGCCTTGCCGACGCCGGGGTCGCTGGAAGACTGCAATGTGGAAGAGGTCGCCAAGCTGAATCCCGACCTGGTAATTGTCGCTGCGCAGTTTAAGAAGGAATATATCCAACAATTGGAGAACTTGGGCATCCCGGTCATGACCGTTACCCTGCGCGGAGAAGGCAAGCAGAAAGAGGCGCAGAATCCGGAGTTGGCCAATGCCGATGTTGCTTATACGAGAGGTTGTGAGTGGGCCGTCAGGAAGCTGGGGGAAGTCACTGGCAAAACGGACAAGGCCGTTAAGATATGGGATTTCGCTGTGGCCAACAGAACATATGTGGAGGACCAGCTGAAAAATATGTCCGGCGATCAGAAGGTACGTGTCTTTATTGCCAATGAAAACAATATGACCTATGGTTCGGACAAGTATGTCGGCTGCCAGCTGGAACGAGCGGGGGCGGTCAACGTCGCTGCGGCAGAGATTAAAGGCTATAAGGAAGTAAGCTTTGAAAAAGTTGCGCAGTGGAATCCGGATGTCATTGTGGTTCAGGACCGGTACAAAAGTGTTTATGACAGCATTCTGGCCGACGCTAAATGGCAGGACATTAAGGCGGTCAGAGAAAACAGGGTGATTCTCGCCCCATACTGGACCAAGCCCTGGGGAAATCCGGGACCGGATTCCATTGCCCTGGGTGAGCTGTGGCTGGCGTATCAATTCTATCCTGATCAAATTAAACGGGATATTGTAGAAGTCAAGGCCAAGGAGTTTTACAAAGAAATTTACGGAATCAATTTTACGGGAACGATATAAATTGAAGCGGTAAAGGCGCGCATGGATAAAAAAGTCGGAAATATAACTCTTGGGGTTGTCTTGATTCTGCTGCCGGTCGTTTTGTTTATCGCATCATTAATGTTAGGGCCATATCCTATTGGCCCTTTCGACGTTGTTAAGATTGTTCTCGACAACTTCCTCGGCACGGGTTATGTAGACAATCCTCTTGCTGAGAACATGATCTGGAAGGTCCGAATGCCCAGAATTCTGGGGGCCGTTCTGGTCGGGGCAGCATTATCTGTGGCCGGAGCCGTTTTCCAGGGGCTTTTCCGAAATCCGCTGGCTTCTCCTTACACGTTGGGTGTATCTAACGGTGCGGGTTTCGGTGCCGCTCTGGCCATTCTTTTGTCCTCCGGGGCGGGGCTGAACGTCTTTTTTGTTCAGCTTTCTGCGCTGGCTTTCGGGCTGATTTCCATCGGCATTACCTTTCTGTTGGCTGCCAAGGCCAGAAGATCAACGGTCACCCTGGTATTATCAGGCATGCTGGTGGGCGCTTTGTTTTCGTCCCTGGTGGCATTGATCAAATATGTGGCCGATCCGTATGAACAGCTGCCACAAATCGTCTTCTGGCTGATGGGAACCCTGTCGGGCGTGACGTATGAGAAGCTGGCGATGATCCTGCCACTCTACCTTCCGGCGATGACGGTCATTTTCCTGATGCGCTGGCGAATCAACATCCTGAGCATGGGGGATCAGGAGGCGAGATCCTACGGTGTGGATGTCAAAAAAAACAGGACCGTTGTCATCCTGGCTTGCTCCGTCCTGACCGCGCTGGTGGTATCCCTGGCAGGGGTAATCGGCTGGGTCGGCATTGTGATTCCGCATCTGGCCAGGATTATTGCGGGGCATGACTTCCGTAAACTGGTGCCGGTCAGCCTGTCGCTGGGAATCTGCTATGTATTGTTGATCGATGATATTTGCCGGAATGTAACGGCGGCGGAGATTCCGCTGGGAGTGGTAACAGGGATTATTGGTACACCGGTCTTTATCTATTTTATTTATAAAGGCAAGGTGAGATGGGAATGAAGCTGGAGGTACGGAACCTGACCTTTTCCTATGACGGTAGCAGAAAGATTTTTGAAGATATCTCTTTTCAATATCACTCACCCCGGGTTTTCTGTATCCTGGGACCCAATGGAACAGGAAAAAGCACCTTGCTGCGGTGTATGATCAATGAATTGAGAGCTCAAAGCGGCAGCGTCTTTATTAATGATGCACAAGCCGGCGCGTACAATGCCCGGGAGCTGGCCAGGATTATTGCCTATATCCCGCAGAATCACTACCCTGCGTTTCCGTTTCCGGTCCTCGATATTGTCATGATGGGGCGGATTTCCCGGATGGGGTACCTGGCCAATCCGGGGAAAATGGAAAGAAAAATTGCTATGGAAAAGCTGGAATTCCTCCAGATCGGACACTTGAAAGACAAACCGTATACGGACATATCCGGCGGAGAGCGGCAGTTGGTGATGCTTGCCTCCGCGCTGGCCCAGGAACCCGATCTCCTGATTCTCGACGAACCCACAGCCCATCTCGATTTTGGCAACCAGTATCGTTTTATCCAACTTGTTAAGCGGCTTGCAGCGAATGGAACGGGCGTTTTAATGACTACGCATTTTCCGGACCATCCCTTGGAATTAAACAGCCTTACGGCGATTCTGAAAGACGGGAAAATGATTGGAATCGGCAATTCGGAGGAGTTGCTTACAGACCGGAACCTGACGGATTTATATAATATCCGGGTCAGTGTGGAAAGCGTTGGCAGGAAAAGAATTTGTGTGCCGGGAGGGTTTCATGAAGAATGTATCTGAGCGTTCAAATGCTTACTGGTCAGGCAGAGCGCCGGAGTTCAGCGCTCTGCGGATGAATGAATTCGCGTCGGTCGCGCGGCAATCGTATGAAGATTTCCTGCTGGAATTTCTGCCGGCGAAGCAGGAACCGCTGGAAGCGCTGGATATCGGAACCGGCGCGGGATTTTTTGCGTTGATTCTGCAAAAACTGGGATGCCGGGTAACGGCAGTGGATTTTTCCCCGGAAATGCTGGCGCAAGCCCGGAAAAACGCTACAGAAAGAGGGGGAAATGGAATTGATTTCAGACAAATGGATGCGCAGAACCTGACATTTGCGGACAATTCTTTTGATTTTGTTATTACCCGGAATGTAATGTGGATTGTCGAAGACGCTCAAAGGATGTATTTCCATATGCACCGGGTTTTAAGGCCGGGGGGAATCCTGCTGAATCTGGACGCCAATTACGGAAAGGCCTTTCGGGAAGCGGACCAAAACAAGGAAACGCCCACCCATCCGACCCAGACACTGGAGCAGCTGAGGGAGAGAAACGAGATTGCCGGAGCCTGTCAGATCGCATGGGAAAAGCGTCCCGGCTGGGACGTAGCGGTGCTGAGTGAATTAGGCGTACGTCATATCCGGATCGAGCCTGATCTGGACAGGAGACTTGGGCTGGCAGAAGTAAACCGGCCATACAGCAGCGCATCCACCAAAACGAAGGCCTCAATGTTTGCGGTGGCGGCCGAGAAAGCGTAGCAAGCACAAAACTCCTGCTGATTTTTACAGAATCAGCAGGAGTTTTGTGCTTAAAGGCTAAATACTGTTTTATGAAAAAGTATCTGTTTGCGGAAACAACTAATTGAAGTGACTTGTGGAAGCCTTAGGGGGTAATGGTTATGCTTGATTTGATCATTAAACTTGATAATGAGTGCCGCATAAAAGCTTTGCAGCAAATTGGCAGACACCCTGTGCTTCTTGCAGATACCCAATTGATCGGGCGGGAAATTGACCATGTGCTGGGGGCTCCGCTTAAAGAGTACGGAATGGTAGAGCTGGATAATAATTTTTACCGGTATCAGTGCGCCGCTGAAGCAGGGGAAAAGGTGTTGTATGTAAGCAGTGACGGAGTGCTTCTTGAATTTTATCAGCAGATTAGCAGGCTTATGTCTGAAGGGGTTCAAGTATATGACCGGAATGGGTACTTTTTGTTTGCCAATCCGGCAAGTGAAATGCTGGAGGGTTATGACAGCCAGGAATACCAGGGAAAACACTTGCTGGATATTTATGATGTCAACGAAGAATATAGCACGGTTCTGACAATTTTAAGAACTAAAAAGCCGGTTGCCAATCGCTGTGACCGGTTTAAAATGAAAAATGGGACGACCTTAACCACCATAAATTCCGGGTATCCATTAATCATTGATAATTATTTGTATGGGGCTGTTGTATTCGAAAGTGATTTGTCTGTATTAAAACGTTTGGAAAAACGGACCTTCAATCTGGAAGCATATATTGGCAGTACTGGACCTGACGGCCAAGCGGCTATGTATACATTTGATGATATTGTGCATGAAGCGGAAAGCATGCGGGAGCTTATTCATTTTGCTAAAAAAGTTTCGCTTACTGACTCGGCAATTCTTATTGTGGGCGCCACTGGAACAGGCAAAGAGCTTGTGGCACAAGGTATTCATTCGTTTAGCCCCAGAAGATATAAGCCTTTTATTGATATTAATTGCAGTGCTGTGCCTGGTAATCTGTTTGAGAGTATTTTTTTTGGCACGGAAAAAGGGGCTTTTACAGGCAGTGTCAGCAAGCCGGGGCTGTTTGAAACAGCCAATGGCGGGACTATTTTTCTTGATGAAGTTAATTCCATTAGTCCGGAAATACAGGTAAAGCTTTTGCGGGTACTGCAGGAAAAACGTTTTCAGCGTATTGGCGGCAGCAAATATATACAATGTGATGTGCGAATTATTTCGGCAGCAAATGAGGACCTTAATGCGCTTATAAAGCAGCAAAAAATCCGTATGGATTTTTATTACCGGATATCGGCTATCAAAATGGATCTTCCTGATTTGAAGGACCGCTCTCAAGACAGTTTGCTGCTGGCTCGACATTTTTTGGATGAATTGTGTAAGCAATATCATCGGGAACAAGTAACGATTGCGCAAGAAGTACTTGCTGTGTTTGAGCAATACGAGTGGCCGGGAAACGTAAGAGAGCTTCATCATGTTATTGAATATGCTTTTAACCGTGCGGCAGATGATGCAAGCATATTGACACTTGATTGTCTTCCAGGTTATTTAAGAGCGTTGGAAAATGAAGGCTGTGCAGCCTCGCAATGCCAAGACCTGAAAGGATATGCAACAGAAGGTTCAGGGACTTTTGATGAGCGTATGGAACGGTTTGAATATGAATTAATCTGTCAGACGCTGACTGCGAACAGGGGAAATATTACTCATAGTGCCCGGCAGTTGGGTATGAGCAGACAGAGTCTGCAGTACCGGATGAAGAAATTAAACATTTGCGAGTGGTAGTGTAAAATTTTTCTCGGTGACGCCAAATTATTTGGCGTCTGTTATGTTTGAGTTGGTAACGGTTTTTGCTAAGGCTGATCTATAATGCAAAAAAAGTTGGCACTAATTATATTGTGAAGCTGGAAAAATGACGGTTTTGCTTGCTAGCAAATTGAAACAAAAGATAGTTTGGTGAAAAATGTGAGTAGTTTATTAAAAATTACTCACATTTTTTCTGTTAAATTACAAGAAAAAGACAAAAAAGTGCTTAGATTCTGTATATTTAGTTACATGTTGCGTTTAACAAGGACTTGCAGCAATATTTGGCATGGATTTTGCACTAGTAATGTAATATCCCTTAAAGTACGAAGTGGCATCCCTGCCTGTTGTTTTGGGGGCAAGTTCTTTATTCGGCAGCAAAAAGCACACTCTTAGTAATATTTAATTTTTTAATGCGAACCTGCAGATTTTGCCGGTGTATGCCCAGTGTCAAAGCAGCTTTGGTAATATTGCCTTTACTTGCTGTGAGAGCGTCGATAATCAGCTTACGTTCTAATTCGTCAAGTGTCTGAGGTAACGACTGTTTGGTTGTTTTAGGAAAGGCATTGGGTTGGGGCGACAGTACTTGTTTATGAAAATAATCAGGAAGATAGGCTGAACTTAACGCTGCCTCATTATCTGAAAAGCTAACCGCATTTTCCAACACATGGCATAGTTCGCGAACATTGCCTGGCCATGTATGGCCAAGCAATAGGTTTTCCAGATCGGCTGAAAGCCGGGTTATATGTTTGCCATAGACTTTATTAAATTTATTGATAAAGTAGCTGGCAAGCAGCAAAATATCCTCCCGTCGTTCGCGGAGCGGCGAAATAGTCAGATTCACAACAGCTATGCGGTAATAGAAGTCTTCCCGCATCTTGTGTTCAGCCAGCAGCTTGTGGCAGTCAATATTGGTAGAACTGATGATCCGGCAGTTTACGGTAGCTTCCTGATGGCTGCCCAGACGGCGGAACTTTTTCTCCTCAAGAATCCGCAGCATTTTTGCCTGCAGTACCAAACTCATGCTGTTGATCTCATCTAAAAACAAAGTGCCGTTTCCGGCCTGTTCCAATAACCCTGGCGTGTTTTCGGCGCCGGTAAAAGCACCTTTAGTTGTGCCAAAAATCATACTTTCCAGCAAGGTTTCAGGTATGGCTGCACAATTCAAGGCAACAAACGGCTGCGCCGCAGCGGGTCCGTAATTATGGATGCTTTGAGCAAGAATTTCTTTTCCTGTACCGGTCTCACCTGTTAGCAATATGGGGGCTGAGCTAAGTGCCGCTTTTTTGGCTTTGTCAATAAGCCTGGTGAGTTGCGGGCTTTCGCCAACCAGACAGGAAAAATCGTAGCTGGTGCCGTTTTGCAGCCGATTGCTGCTGCCGCAGTAACTTTGTATTTGCTCCTGCAGCTGAGAGACCTTGTTAAGTAAATGGGCCATTTCAGTAATATTTTTATTGATTGAACAAACGGCAACAATCTCACCTTCACGTTTAATGGGTATTACAGTTGACAGCATGTGTACTTCACGGTGATCTACGGTACGGTATTTTTTATATTTGTCAAAGGACGGTCTGCCTGTAATAAATACACTGCGCAGTTCTTCAAGCATAGCCTTTCGCTGGGAAGGCTCAAAACGTTCAATTCGATTATTATAAAACAATTCGTCACCATGCTGATTGATGACATATACCGCATCTTGCATGTAATTGGCAATAGCCTGCAAATATAATGATTTATCAATAGTATCCATATTCTACCTACCCACTCCCAATAATAACAACATTTTATCCAATATACGCCTGGGAGTAAAGAGGTAATGCAATAAAATAATGCGCAACACTTTGATGCGGTTATAAACAATGCTTGCTGCTGCTTAACAGCGTAGTTTTCAGAGATGTTGCCTTACATACAGGGATTCCCAGGGGGCAATGGCTTATCTGTTGTAAACCTTACATTGGCATGAATTATGCAATACCAAGTAAAAAACAATGCATGAATATATATTGTGAACCGGAGGGTGCAGAGGCATGAATAAAGTTTTTCTGAGTGGCGCGGAACTGACAACCGCACAGGTATTACAGATAGCCCGGTGTGGGGCGCCTGTAGAGATTACTCCCACGGCCCGGCAGCGCCTGGCTGACGCCCGCCAGCTGGTATTCGACCTGGTGGACGCCGATTATCCTATCTACGGGTTTAATGTGGGAGTGGGTCAAAACAAGGATAAAAAGGTGTTCAAGCAATTTTTCGGGGAGTATAACTGCAACCTGATCCGATCTCATTGCATAGGTGTTCCGCCTTATGCCAGCGACGAGGACGTTCGGGCAACCATGGTGGCCCGGCTTAACACCATGCTTACCGGCTGCTGCGGCGTTTCCCCCGAAATTCCCGAAATGTATATGGCCATGCTCAATCACGGCATACATCCCCTGATTCCCGAAAAGGGGTCGGTAGGCCAGGCGGATATAGGCCTTATTTCCCATATAGGCCTTGCCATTATCGGCGAGGGGAACGTGCGGATGAACGGCAGGGAAATGCCCGCCACCGAGGCTTTTGCCAAGGTTGGTCTGAAGCCGCTGACCCTTGGTCCCAAGGACGGCCTTGCCATTGTCAGCTCCAATGCCCTGAGTGCCGGGGCTTGCGCCCTGCTGCTGGAGGATATTGAAGAACTGCTGGATTTGAGTGAGCTGATTTACGCTATGTCTCTGGAAGGCCTCAACGGCAATACCGCCCCCCTGGATGACCGCAACCACGCTCTGCGCCGCTTTACCGGACAGCGGGAAAGTGCCAGGCGTATCAGCCGCTATCTTCAGGGCAGCTATATCTATGAAGTGGACCCCAAAAAGGCAGTACATGACCCCCTTTCCTACCGCAGCACTCCCCAAATTACCGGGGCGGCCAGGGAAATGCTGGCCTATACTAAGGAGCGGCTGGAAATCCAGCTCAACACCACCGACGATAACCCCTGCCTGCTGCTGGAAGACCGGCAGATAAGTCCCTCCGCCAACTTTGACCCCCTCAACTGGGTGCTGGGGGTAGAGAGCTTGGCTATCGCTTTGTCCCATGTATCCAAAACCGCCTGTATGCGGCTTATTAAGCTGGTCACCCCCAACTACACCAATCTCCCCCGTTTTTTGGCCCCGGAGGTGGATGTTCTCTGCTTCGCCACTCTGCAAAAAACCTTTACCAGCCTGGATGCGGAAATCCGCCATCTGTGCAATCCCTGCTCAATGGACACCTTCAGTCTGGCGGGGGATATGGAGGACACTTCCACCAACGCCACCTATGCTGTGCAGAACTTACGGCGGATATACCGGAACCTGCACATCATTTTCGCCATTGAGCTGATACATGCGACACAGGCCATGGAATACCGGAAAAAGCTGTCTTTCGGCCAATATACCGGCAAGGCGTTCCAAATAGTCCGCAAGGTACTGCCCTTTTATAAAACCGACCGCAATATCACCCAGGACATTCAAACGGTATGCGAGTTGCTGCAAAGCGGCGAGTTGACCGCCCTGATCCGGGAGTGAGAGGAGGAATAGTATGACTGTCATTACATTGGGCTCCCCGCTGAATCTGGAAGAATTTCTTCAAATCGCCCGCTTTGGGGCAAAGATTGAATTTTCTCCTGAATATTGCCGGCGGGTTACCAGGGCCCGCCAACTGATCGAAAAAGCTGTTGATGAAAACCGGGTGATGTATGGTGTTACCACTGGTTTTGGTTCCCTGAGCACCCGGGTAATCAACGCCGAGCAGGTAGAGCAGCTGCAGCGCAACATTGTGCTTTCCCATTCTACCTCGGTAGGAGCACCCTACACCGTGGAGGAAGCCCGGGCCACCATGCTGATGGTGTTGCAAAATCTGGGCAGGGGCCACAGCGGCGTACGACTGGAATTGCTGGAATTGCTGCGGGAAATGCTCAACCGCAACGTTACCCCCTGGATGCCCAGGGAGGGTTCGGTAGGGTATTTGGCCCCCGAAGCCCACCTGGCGCTGGTGCTCATGGGCGAAGGGCAGGCATATGTTGAGAGTCGATTGATGTCCGGGAAAGACGCCCTGGAACAGGCGGGGCTTGCTCCCCTGCCGCTGGGCGCTAAGGAGGGTCTGGCACTGGTGTCCGGCACCACCACGGTGACGGCACTGGCAAGTCTTGCGTTGTACGATATGATTCAGGCGGCCAAAAGTGCCGACATCATTGGGGCGGTTTCCCTGGAGGTGCTCAGGGGTGTTATGCGGGCGTTTGATCCGCGGGTTATGTCGGTGCGCCCCCACCCGGAGCAGGACGGTACTGCCGAAAATGTGAGGCGTATTCTCTCCGACTCTGCTGTTCTCAAACACTTTGAGGGTACAAGATTGCAGGACGCTCTGTCCTTGCGATGTATTCCCCAGCTTCACGGCGCCTCTAAAAAGACCTTTTATGACGCAAGGCGAACGCTGGAAATTGAGATGAACTCTTGCTGCGACAACCCCATCATCTGGGATGACAACGGCGATGCCGACGTGATTTCCGCCTGCAACTGCGACTCGGCTTATGTAGGCATTGCCATGGACAGCGCCGCCATCGCCTCCACTATGCTGGCCAAAATGTCGGAGCGGCGCAACAACCGCATCATTGATGAGAGCCTGTCAGGCTATCCGGCATTTCTGGTGGATAATCCGGGGCTGAATTCCGGCCTGATGCTTGCCCAGTACAGCCAGGCGGGACTGTTGGGCGACATGCGTATTCTCTCCACCTCCGCTGTCATCGACAACACCCCCACCTGCTGTAACCAGGAGGATTATGTGGCTATGGGGTACAATGCTGCGAAAAAGGCGCTGCAGGTAGTGGAAAAGTTGGAGTATATTCTGGCGATCGAATTGCTTTCAGGCTATCAGGCACAGCAATTTTTAGACCCAACTCTTGCCCGTAGCAAGGTAACAGCTCGCATTCTGGAGGACATCGGCAAATCGGTACCTGTGATGAAGGAGGATCTTTTTCTACACCCTCACATCGAGTTTCTGCGGGATATGATTCATACCGGAAGGCTGGTTGAACTGGCCGAGGAAATCATCGGCCCTATGAAATAGACTTTCCCGGCACTTGGTAATTGAGAGCGGGGAGGTCGAATGGTTGTTCAATATTCAATACGTTGGAGGTGATGGTTGCAGTTTCGCGCAGAGGGGTTGTAAGCAGGACTAATATTTTATTGGTGAAAGGAAGGCAGAGCTTATGAGTACACAAACCCATACTCCGGTAGAAAAGAACTCCGGCAAGGGGCTTTTGGACGGTGTCCGCAAAGACGTTTTTATTCCAGGCGTCATTCTCTTCGGCATTGCGGCAATCATCGGAATTGTAAACAACAAGGCGCTGACCGAAAGCTCCCAGGCGTTCTTTGTTTGGTCTTTGGAGAACTTTGGCTGGTTATACCAGTATGTGTTAATGAGCAGCACCATTCTGGTGGCCATTATCACGTTTTCCAAGCTGGGCAACATCAAACTGGGCGGCGCAGACGCCCAGCCCAAATACCCCTTCTGGACCTGGTTTGCCATGACCCTCACCGGCGGCGTGGCCACAGGCATTGTCACCTGGGGCGTCAATGAGCCACTGATTTATTACGGCAATGTCTGGGGCGAACTGGATGCTTTAGGCATCAAGCCCTTTACCGCCGAAGCGGCACGATTTGCCATGGGACGCAGCTTTTATAACTGGACCTTTATGCCTTATTCAATTTATGCCCTGTGCGGCGTACTGGTGGCCTACCTATATTTTAATAAAAAGCAAAAGCTCAATGTTACCGCCACTCTCCAGCCTGTTTTCGGCAAGCGGATTACCCAAGGCGCTCTGGCTGCCTCTGTGGACTGCCTGTCCATGCTGGCTCTGGGTGTGGGTATCTGCGGCGGCCTTGCCATGTGCATTACTCTGGTAGTTACCGGCCTGCGCACCTACGGCATACAGGAAAGCCTGTCGCTGTTTGTAATGATCGGTGTGGCGCTAATTTTCGTCTTCACATTCTCCTCCTATGTCGGCATGGACAGGGGGCTGAAGGTGTTGGGCAATCTCAACGCCTGGTTCTATTACGGCATTTTGGCTCTGCTGCTATTCACCGGCCCCCTGCTGTTCATTCTGCGCAACAGCACTGCCGGTCTGGCCGAATGGCTGCATTACTTTTGGCTGTGGGGACTTGATCCCATTGATATAGGCGGCGCGGCCCTCACCCGTTCCTGGACCTTGTTTGACTGGGCCTGCTGGATCGCCTATGCACCGGTAACCGGCATCTTCCTGGCCATGATGGCCAGAGGACGCACCATTCGGGAATTTCTCGTTGTCAACTGGATTCTTCCTTCTGTATTCGGCTTGGTATGGTTCAGTATCTGGGGCAACAACGCACTCTACATGCAGATGTCCGGCACGGCTGACTTGGTGGGTGCTATCAACCAGGGCGGCGCAGTTATGGCTCTATGGGAGTTTCTCAAGCATCTTCCCTTCGGTCTTGGGATCATCGTTATTCCTGTGAATATCTTTATCATCATCATTTCCTTTGTTACGGCGGCTGATGCCACCCTGACAAATGTAGGCTCCATGTGCATGAAGGATGTTCCCATCGGTACCGAGCCTCCCGGCTTTATTAAGATTATTTGGGGCATTATCATCGGCGTCGTGGCTGTGGTTATGTCAGCCTTCGGCGGCGGCGCTCAGGGTGTTGACGGCGTTAAGGCGCTGGCAACGGCAGGCGGATTTTTGGTGCTCTTTGTATTCCTGTTCCAAATTATCGCGGCAGTCAAGGTGTTCTTTGGTCAAAAGACAGCCAGTGATGTGCTGGACGCGACAGAAGAAGAGTAAACGGGCGGTATTCCGGGGAAGCCTGTAACTTTACAGTCTTCCCCTTATGGTACTGACAGGAGGGAAGAAATGCTAATTGACCTTACGGTAAACGGAAAGCCGCACACGTTAGCGGTAGAACCGCAGGAAAGGCTGCTTGACCTGTTGCGGTTAAAGCTGAAACTGACTGGTGCCAAAGAAGGCTGCGGTGAAGGCGAATGCGGTGCCTGTACAGTTATTATGAGTGGCGAAGCTGTTAATGCCTGCATGGTGCTGGCTTATCAGGCCAGAAATGCCGAAATTCTGACAATTGAAGGCTTGGCGTCTGGCGGTGAACTTGATGCTGTGCAGCAGGCCTTTGTCCAGCATGGTGCCGTACAATGCGGCTATTGCACACCAGGTATGGTTATGAGCAGTAAGGCCTTATTGATGAGAAACACTAAGCCAACCGAAGCTGAAATAAAAGAGGCCCTTGCCGGGAACCTTTGCCGGTGCACCGGCTATGTAAATATTATCAAAGCAGTTAAGTCTGCTGCCGAGGGGATGAACGGAGGCCAAAGCAGATGACCGGCTGTGTGATTGCGGGTTTTTCCAAGCTGGAGGATGTTTTACAGGAACTTACCCATGCCCCGGCTCAAACGGTATTTGTCAGCGGCGGTACTGATTTTATCAATAATGGCCTGGGAAATAATGCCGAACTGGTGATCGATCTTTCCCAGGTGGCAGAGCTAAAGTATATTAAAGACTTAGGTTCTGAAATCAGGATCGGCGGCGGCACCACCTTTGCTGCTATTGCAGCCAGTCCGGTTATTAAAGCCAAAGCCGGTGCGCTGGCGCAGGCGGCAGGTCAGGTAGGTTCGGTGCAAATAAGAAACCGGGCGACAATCGGCGGCAATATTGCCAGTGGCTCACCTGCCGGTGACAGTCTGCCGGTGCTGGCAGTCTATAATGCCGGCATCCATACTGCCGGACCGGAGGGCGCGCGTGTCCTAACCCTGGCACAAGCCCTAAACGGGCTTCCGGCGAAAGAATTAATAACTGAAATTGTTATTCCGGTTGCTGCCGGGAGCCGCAGCGGGTTCGTAAAAGTTGGCAGTCGGTCTCAGGTGACCATTGCTAAGATGAGTTTGGCCGCCCAGGTTATTTATGACAGCAGTAAAAACATGATTGTCGAGGGCAAGGTGGCTATGGGCGCTCTGGGCAAAACGCCGGTATGTCCGCTTGCCATTCAAAAATTTTTCAGCCAGCAGGTAGTTGACGAAAGTTTTGCTGCCAACTTATCATTGCTGTTGGCCGAAACGGTAGATGAGATGATAACAGGCCGGGCTTCCCATCCCTACAAAAAGGCAGCCGTGAGGGGATTGGCTCATGACTTGACCGGGCTTTTGTTTGCCGCTTGTAACAGGAATTAATTTATTTTGTTAGGAGGGAACGGGATGGAAGACAAACCGGCGCGTAATTTCAAATATGTCGGCAGGTCAATACCCATCGAAGATGGAGCAGCCAAAGCAAGCGGGCGAATCCGGTATACCGGCGACATGGCTATCGACGGGATGCTGCATGCTCACCTGGTGTTCAGCCAGGTTCCGCATGGGCGGATTAAGAATATTGACATTTCCGAGGCCATGGCTGTGCCTGGCGTTGTAAAAATATATATGCGTGACAATGCGCCGCAAATCAGATTTAACTCGCAAGTATGGTTTGCCGGTCAGAATGCAGTTGAAGATCAGGAGCTATTCCCCGAGGTTGTTCGTTTTATTGGTGATACGGTAGCGGCGGTGGTTGCCGAAACCAAGGCGGCGGCCCTAACTGCTGCAAGTCTCATAAAGACTGACTATGAACTCTTGCCAATGGTTATTGATCCGGAGGATGCCCTCAGCGGCCAGGTTGCTGTCCATGACAGCGGCAACCCGTTTTTTACCATGGAAACCAGCTATGGCGATACGGCAGCTGCCATGGCGGCACCGGAAGGCATAGTAGTCGAAGACCGGGTAGAAACTCCTAAAATTCATCATGCAGCTATGGAAAATCACGTATGTATTGCCGCACCGGATCATCGAGGGAGAATAACGGTGCATAGTCCCTGCCAGATCGTATATTCTGTGCGGCTTATTGTGGCCAAAGTCCTGGGGCTGCCCTATCATAAAATCCGGGTTATCAAAACTCCCATCGGCGGATCTTTTGGCGGCAAGCAGGAAATAACCCTTGAGCCGTACTGCGCCTTCTTTGCCAAAGATTTGAACAGGCCGGTAAAGATAGAATTTGATCGGTTGGCCAGTATAATTGCCACCCGGACCAGAACCAAGACCATCGGTTATGTAAAAACCGTGGTAAGTCCTGAAGGCAAGATCATGGCGCGGGACATGAAGCATATTATCGATACAGGGGCCTATACTTCCAATGGCCGTGTCATTTGTTATGCGATGGGCAAAAAGCTGTCCAGGCTGTACCGTATTCCCAGCCAGCATTATCAGGCCATAGCCGTGCATACCAATACGGCCATAGCAGGAGCGGCGCGGGGCTATGGATCGCCGCAGGTGCAAACCATTGCCGAGATCAATCTGGATAATGTGGCCAGGCGTTTACAAATGGACCCTGTTGAATTTCGGCTGAAAAATCTGGTACACCCCTTTGACGCTGATCCGGGCGGCGGGCCTAATCTGGGCAATGCCAGGATTATCGATTGTGTGCACAAAGGCGCCGAGGCTTTTGGCTGGCGTGAGAAATGGAACAGGACTAAGCCTGAGGGGCGATGGCAGACCGGTGTAGGCATGGCTTGTGCCACTCATGGTAACGGCTATTACGGAGCCTACCAGGAATTTGGCACAATGACGATAAGAATGCTCGAAGACGGCAGTATTATGCTTAATGCCGGCTTGCACGACCTGGGCAATGGCACGGTAACCGCCATGAAACAGATTGTGGCCGAGGTGCTGGAGGTTGCGCTTGATATGATTGAGGCGCCTGAGGCTGACACTGATATTAGTCCCTATGATATCGGCTGCCAGGCCAGCCGGGTTATCCACGTTTGCGGCGCCAATGCCATGCAGGCTGCCGAGGAATTGCGCAGCCTGCTGATCCGGGAGTCGGCTAAAATATTTCAGTGCAGTGAGGAAGAGGTATTGCTTGAAAATGGCATGGTCTATACCAGCCGCGAACCGGAAAAGAAAATCGGCTATGGACAAATGGCGGCTGCTATTCAGCAAAAAAATCAGGTCGAGCTTATTTGTACCATTACCTATCGATCCCCGGCCAACCCCGGTTCATATGCTGTAAACTTCGTCGAAGTGGCTGTGGACACTTATACCGGTTTTGTCAAGGTGGTGGACGTTGTAGCCGTACATGATATTGGCCAGGCCATCAATACCGGTTTTGTAGAAGGGCAAATTCATGGGGGTGTGCAAATGGGACTGGGGCTGGCAATCAGCGAAGATATTGCTTATGACGCCCGGACAGGTGTTGCCGGTGGCGCTAGCTTTAGTAAGTACCATCTGGTTAATGCACCCGATATGCCGCCGGTCAGAGTCCTCTTAATTGAAGAGGGCGAAGAGCATGGACCATATGGAGCTAAAAGTGTGGGTGAACTTGCAACAATCCCCGTTACGGCGGCTACCGTAAACGCCATTAACCATGCGCTTGCCGCCAACTTCACAATTCTGCCGGTTACCCCGGATAAAATTATGGCAATGCTTACGGCCCGGCAGGCAAGTAACCGTACATTACTTCGGTAGTGTCAGGTTTTGGGGAGTGCGGATGAAAAACTGTAACATTGTACCCCGGATATACTTGACAAATGTATCCTGGGTTAGGTATCATATATACATCTACCAATAAATTAATATTGAACTCTTATCCAGAGAGGTCGAGGGACTGGCCCGATGACACCCGGCAACCGGCGCAATGCGCAGTGGTGCTAATTCCAGCAGGAATCAGTAGATATTCCTGGGAGATGAGAGGGGCTTTATGTATGCCGGTTTGCCCCCTCTTTGCAGAGGGGGTTTTTTATTAGCTCTTCTGCATGAAACCAATTAGGTCTAATCATTATAGTAGGAGGGAGGATATCATGGTTGTTACCTTTTTTCCGGGGTTTAGATGGCGGCCGCAACTTAAGCTGGCTCAAGTTACGACACCTGAGCAGCCGCTGGATTTAGTTCAGGGCGGTTGTTTAGAGCAGGTTACGGTAGCTTATGAAACCTACGGCCAGCTGTCAGAAGGACGCGACAATGTAATTTTGGTGGCGCATGCATTAACCGGTGACAGCCATCCTGCGGCGCATGACCAATATGATGAGCAGGGCTGGTGGGAACCCTTAATTGGCCCAGGCCGGCCGCTTGATACCACCCGGTTTTTTGTTATTTGTGCCAATGTGCTTGGCGGCTGCCAAGGGACTACCGGCCCGTCTTCGCTTGAGCCTGCCACCGGCAAGCCTTATGGCATGAGATTTCCGGAAATTACCGTCAAAGATATGGTCCGGGTCCAGAAACGGCTGCTGGATATATTAGGGATTGAGCACTTATCCCTGGTGGTGGGAGGCTCAATGGGCGGGATGCAGGCAGTGCAATGGGCGGTTGATTATCCTGGCTTTGTGGATGCAGCGATTGTCATTGCCGCACCCGGCTATTCCTCTCCACAGGCTATTGCTTACAACCGTGTAGGCCGCCAAGCCGTCACGCTTGACCCCGCGTGGCAAAATGGCGACTATTACGGCAGTCCGGGACCCAAGCAGGGTTTGGCTGCTGCCCGGGCCTTAGGGATGATTACCTATCAGAGCGAGTTGTCTATGTCATATAAGTTTGGCCGGCGGACGCGGGCCGGACAATTTGAAATTGAAAATTATCTTGATTATCAGGGCGAAGGCATGGTAAAAAGGTTTGATGCCAACTCGTATTTGTATTTGCTGCGAGCATTGGACCTCTTTGATATTGGTACCGGCTATTCTTCTTATGAAGCGGCTTTGGCAAGAATAGATGCCAGAATACTGGTAGTGGGAGTAAGTTCTGATATTTTATATCCGCCGCACCAGCAGGAAGAATTAGCGAAAGCCCTGCGGCAAGCAGGTGTATGCACCGACTTTGCCATCATTGACAGCCCGCATGGGCATGATGGATTTCTCATTGATTTTCATTTGCTCAGGCCCATACTGACCAATTTTATTAATAAAGTTCTGCCGGTTTCTGCCGTGGTACCTATTAGGCAGTGGATTAAGTTCAGAGCATCCAGCCTGGCTTATTTGGGGGCCAGGCTGGTGCCGGACGTTTCCGTGTAAGGCAGCAAGCCCGGCCAGTGTAAGACAGGGGCATTTCCTAAGCGATATTTATATACAAAATACATATAAAATGAGGGATGATTATGACATTGCCAGAAAATCTACGTTTTGATACCTTGGCCGTACACGCCGGGCAGCAGCCTGACCCAACAACCGGTTCGCGGGCGGTACCGCTGTATCTGACTACCGCATACAACTTCCGGGATGCCGACCATGCAGCCGATTTGTTCAGTTTGAAGGAAAGCGGCAATATTTATACCCGGCTTATGAATCCGACAAATGATGTATTTGAACAGCGGATAGCCGCGTTAGAAGGCGGTGTGGGGGCGCTGGCCTTTGCCTCAGGCCATGCGGCCATTGTTGCAGCCATTGTCAATATTGCCCAGGCCGGTGATGAGATTGTCAGTTCCTCGACATTATATGGCGGAACGTATAACCTATTTGCCCACACGTTGCCGCGGTTAGGGATAAAGGTTAAGTTTGTTGATCCGAGCAAGCCGGAAAACTTTGCCGCTGCCATTACGCCCCAAACCAAGGCAGTGTATGCTGAAATCATCGGCAATCCCAAGATTGATGTGCTGGATTTGGAGAGCGTAGCTGCTGTAGCGCATAATCATGGTTTACCGCTGATGATTGACAGCACCTTCGCTACTCCGTATTTGTGCCGCCCAATTGATTTTGGTGCCGATATTGTAATCCACTCGGCAACCAAGTTTATTGGCGGTCATGGCACCACTATGGGCGGTGTGGTTATTGACGGCGGCAAATTTGACTGGGGCAATGGCAAGTTCCCGCTGCTGTCAGAGCCGGACCCCAGCTATCATGATATGAAGTATACCGAAGCCCTTGGCAAGCTTGCATATATTATCAGACTCAGGGTGCAGGTACTCCGGGATGTTGGCGCCTGCCTGAGTCCGTTCAACAGCTTTATGTTCCTGCAGGGGTTGGAAACGCTGCACTTGAGGCTGGAGCGGCACAGCAAAAATGCACTGGCTGTTGCCAGCTATCTGGAGAAGCATGAACTGGTATCCTGGGTCAGCTATCCCGGATTAGCAAGCCATCGGGATCATAATCTGGCAAAGAAATACCTGCCCAAAGGCGCCGGTGCCATAATGACTTTTGGCATCAAAGGCGGCCTGGAAGCCGGACGCAGGTTCATTAATGCACTCCGGTTATTCTCGCTGCTGGCTAATGTAGGTGATGCTAAGTCACTGGTTATTCATCCGGCCAGTACCACCCATTCCCAGTTATCCTCCGAGCAATTGGCCAGTGCCGGCGTATCTGATGATATGGTTCGCCTCTCTGTCGGCATTGAAGATGTAGCCGATTTGATTGATGACTTGGCGCAAGCCTTAGCCGCCAGCAAGTAGTGAAGCTATATTTCTTCCTCCTATAGCCGTAAGGAATCCTATGTATGCCTAAGGTATATTTTACTGGTAAAGTGAATAAGGTATACAATAAAGGTAGACTTACGGTATATAGGAGGAAGAGTTATGCAGGCTTTACTTACGAGAATCCTTGGATTCTGGCATTTTGGCAGCCCTTGTGAGACAGTCAAACCAGAAGTGCTGGTGGACAAGCGGGCTAAAGTTGTGCCGCTTGCCGCCAGCAGAGATATAACGAGGACCCAGGCGTTTTGGGATAAAGCAGTTCCGTCCTAGTGGTCCGTTTACGTGGAAAGTGTAGTTAGAATACGCGGGAAAAGTTCCGCGAAGTTATTATGATTTCAGCGTATACGGGTCACTAGGCTGGCTGCGGACTAACCTGCTCGAAAAAATCGCTTCTGACAGCGGTGGTAAGAGCCGGTTAGTCTTTTTTATTCATTATGTATTGCTGCAGCATAAAATAGCTTGACATATTCATAATGTGCCATCCATAGTATAAGGTAGAGGCCTTTTCCGGCTATCTACCTTATTAATAATAGGAGTACATGTGTTGTGGATCTTCTTCGCTTAACTTACTTTATAGAGGTGGCAGAGCAGCTGAGTTTTACTAAAGCCGCCAAAGTACTTCATGTTTCCCAGCCTTCAATCAGCAAGATGGTGCGTAGCTTAGAGGATGAGCTTGGGGTTACGCTTATTGACCGTTCGGCTCGCCGGATTAAACTGACAGATGCCGGGCAGACCCTTTATGAACGTGGTCGCAGGATCCTTGAATCACTTAAAACGGTAGCTTCCGATTTGGATGATTTAACAAAAGGGCAAAAAGGCCGCATCCGTATCGGTATTCCGCCTATGGTTGAGACTAGCTTTTTTGCCATCGCCATTGGGGAATTCAAGAAAAACTATCCAAACATTATCATTGATCTGGTTGAGGTTGGTTCAAAAGCTGTAGAAGATATGGCAGAAGATGGGGAAATTGATATAGGTGTTGTTGTTCTGCCTGTAAGAAACAAAACTGATTTTTCTATGTTTGCCTTTATCAGAGATCCCATATGGCTTATTGTCCATCCGGAGCATCGCCTGGCCGGGCAGGAGCTTGTGCATATTGCCGATCTTGAGGATGAGCCAATAGTCATGTTCCGGAAGGATTTTGCACTGCATGACCATATTGTGGAGAAATGCCGTGAGCACGGATTTATGCCTAAAGTCTTATGTGAAAGCTCGCAATGGGATTTTATGGTAGAGATAGTGGCCGCTAAACTGGGGGTTGCTTTGCTGCCAAAGGTGGTTTGCGACAAACTGGGGGCAGGTGTTGTTACCGCGTTGCCTATTGCCGAGGAAATCAGTCCCTGGCATTTGGCAGTTATGTGGAAAAAGGATACATACTTGTCTTTTGCTGCCCGGGAATGGCTACGATATGCCGCCCGCTTATTTGATGCGGAAGCTGAATTAAGAAAAGCCGGACTATAGTCCGGCTTTTCTTAATTTGGCGAGAAGTTAATTATGATAGTAACTGTATTAATTTTGACGCTGTTTGCCTTATTCGCACAGGATATTTATTATCGCCGGGAGAATTATAGGCATAAGTAACGAATTGCTCAGGGTATTGCGGCCAGTCCGATGTTCTGTTAGGGAATACTGCCGCGTATTGTATCACAAGTAAGGAAAGGGTTTGAAGAAAATTGCGATTGGAAGACATTTGTACCGTGTTTTGGCGAGACTGGGTGGTTTTAAACCGGCGTTTAATCAAATTCGTTTTATCCCGCATGATAGGTCCGGTATTATATTTAGTGGCATTTGGCTGGGGCTTGGGGCGCAGTCTGTCGGTGAACGGCGGCAGCTATCTCGATTTTATCCTGCCAGGCATTATGGCCCTTAATGCCATGAATATCAGCTTTAGCGCAGTAGGTTCACCGCTCAATATGAGCCGGCTGTATCATAAAACCCTGGAGGAATACCTCATTGCTCCTATCGGCCCGGGATCTTTTGTGGCAGGCAAGGTACTGGCCGGAGCGCTTCGGGGCTTGATTTCCTGTGCTGTAATTTTTGTATTAGCCTATCTTTTTGGCGCGAAGCTGACAATCAGCGTCAGTTTTTTGCTGACACTGTTGCTGACTTGCCTGCTGTTTGCCGCCATGGGCTTGGTGGCTGCCATGCTAATCAATTCCCATGAGGATATGGCTAGTTTTAACACCTATGTACTTTTGCCCATGTCCTTTTTATGTGCCACTTTTTTCACACCTGACCGGCTGCCGCAGGTTTTGCGCTGGTTTATTGAGCTGCTGCCGTTAACCCATGCTACCTACGCGCTCAGGGCTATTGGTGCGGGACTGGAGACACCATGGCTGTCGGTGAGCGTTTTGGCGGTATATACGGTGTTGCTGGCAGGTGTAGGCGTGTGGACGATGGTCCGGGTGCGGGACTAGGTTATATTTATTTGTATAGGAGAAGGAAACATGAAATGGGATAGTAATGTATATGATGACAAGCATTCTTTTGTCGCCGAGTACGGTAAAGCCATGCTTGATCTTGTCAACAGGGCCCAAGGGCAAAAAATACTGGATTTAGGCTGTGGTACCGGGGTATTGACAAATGAACTGGCAAAACAAGGGGCAACTGTTATAGGTACCGATTTATCACCAGATATGATCAAAACAGCACAGTCGAATTACCCGCACTTGCGCTTTCAGGTGGCAGATGCCACCCAGTTGCCTTTTGACAACGAATTTGACACCGTGTTTTCAAATGCGGTTTTTCATTGGATACCAAATCAAAAGCAATTATTGCATTCGATTCAGCGTGCCTTAAAAGCTAACGGGATGCTGGTTTGTGAATTTGGCGCAAAAAATAACATAGCGCAAATTCAAACTGCGTTTGAGCAAGTAACCGGGAAACGGGGCTACTGTTACACTTCGCCCTTCTTTTTTCCCGCAGAAGCAGAATACAGGCTGTTATTGGAGCAAGCCGGCTTTGCCGTAATGCACTGTATTGAATATGACAGGCCAACGCCGCTTGCTGATGGTGAAAAAGGACTGCATAATTGGCTCTGCCAGTTCTTTGTGGGAGATTTGCAAACATTCTCCGAGGAGGAGAAATCAGAGATATTAAGGGAAACAGCAGAACTTTGCCGGAGCAGTATCTGGAAAAGCCAACAGTGGGTGGCCGATTACCGGCGCATCCAGGTTGTTGCGGTGAAGAAACCGTAGGTACCTTGTTTATTGAGACATAAATAGGACGGGTTAGCGGCCCGTCCTATTACAATCTTATATCTGATAATAACTTATGGTAGTGCTTTTTAGTAAAAAGGTGCTGACATATCACTTTGCAACAAACAGGCAGGGCGCAACTGCGTCCTGCCTGTTTGTTGTTTGACTGTGATTATAAAACCATAACGACTTTTCCCAACACATGACTGACAGGAACAGGGCCAATGTAGCGGCTGTCGCTGGAGTTATTGCGGTTGTCACCCATTACATAGACCTGGCCTGGCGGAACGACGACTTTTTTCGGAGAGGCAGGCTTCATACCTTCCTTGATATAGGGTTCCTCAAGCACTGTACTATTGCGGTATACTTTACCTTCTTTGATTTCGAGAGTATCGCCCGGTTTGCCGATAACCCGCTTAATCCAGATATGGTTGTCAACTTCGGTGATTTTGGCAACACTGAGATAGGTGGATATTGGGTCGGCAATATCATCTTTTATGCTGCGGTCCCGGAATACCCGGCTGTCAATGATAACAACGTCACCGTAATCAGGGACTCCGGCAAACGTATGGCTTAGTTTAGATACAAACACATAGTCGTTATTATGCAGGTTGGGTTCCATAGAGCTTCCTACCACTCTGGTCGGCTGGAACACAAAGGCGTTAATAACAATAGCCAGCGCCAGTGCTGCGGCAAGGCTGTAGGCCCAGTCGGCAATTTCCTTTAATATTTTCATAATCTAAATCCCCCTAGGATGAAATGCGGCTTCTGCTTAGAGAAGAGAGAGGCTTAGCGGCTTACTCATTTGGATGAACTCCGGGACAACTATCAGCTATACCGGAGCTAAGTCTTACTATAGCAGATTGCCGGGAGTGGGGCAAGATTTATTATCATGGTACTAATGGATTGCCGTTTCTCCTTATACAGACAATAGCGGAGGAAGCGGCAAAAAGCTTTACCAGGGTTGTAATAAAAATCCTCTGTTGGTAACAAACTAGTTTCAGAAACGCCTAAAGGAGGATGAAGCAGTGTCTAAAGATACGTTGATCAAAAGCGATGACAGTACCAGCCGCGGTGATGTGGAATCAGTCTTAAACAAAGGTGATGCCAGCGGCACTAATAACCCGGATGAGCATTTTGATATTCATAAAAATGCCAAGAAATATTATGATATCGAAAAAGTTCCTGACTCTATGCCGGAAGTACATAAATGGCAGCGGGAGCATATCAAGGTGCATGACCAAAGCAAGGATGGCTTTCCGTTAAATGTCATTCTTGATCCGGCCATGCGGGAGATGTACCAGCATGTACATGCCCAGGGGCTGACCAACGTCTTTGACCGCTTTGAGCAGCAGGAAAAAATCCGCTGCAGTTTCTGCTCTTCCGGTTTGTCCTGCCAGCTCTGCGCTAACGGCCCCTGCCGCATCAGCCCCAAAGCGCCGCGGGGCAACTGTGGTGTTGACGCTGATGTTATGGTATCAAGAAACTTTGTCTACCGCCATGTTACCATTGGTACGGCGGCAAATATTTTTCACGCACAGCAGGCAGCCCGTACGTTGAAAGCCGCTGCCGAAAAACCTGAAAGCGGCCTGAAAATCCGTGATCAGCAAAAACTCTTAAAATATGCGGAAATGGCGGGCCTAAACAGCCATGAGGATATTAATAAAGTGGCAATTGCTTTTGCTGACTGGGTGCTTGCCGATATGGGCAAACCCTATTGGGAAGAAGCGACCATGGTTAAGGCCTTTGCGCCGCCCAAACGCCAGGAGCTGTGGCGCAAACTCAATATTTTCCCCGGCGGCGGCTTTAGCGAGATAGGTTTTGCCCAAACCAAGTGTATGACCAATCTGAACGCCGACCCGGTCGATTTCCTGCTGACCTCTGTCCGGCTGGGAATCATTAATGAATATCAGGGTTTATTTGCCCTGGATATTCTTCAGGAAATTCTTATGGGTACCCAGAAAATCCGTACTGCCAAGCAGAATATGGGCCTCTTAAAAAAAGATATGATCAACATTATTACCAACGGTCATATGCCGCTGACTGCCCAGGTTGTTATTGAACTGGCCTCCACCCCGGAATGGCAGGAAAAAGCCAAAAAGGCCGGAGCCAGCGGTATGCAGGTATTGGGGCATGTCTGTGAAGGCCAGCAATTGTTAAACTACCAGGGTACCGGGGAAATGAGCGCTTATGGCGGTCAGGAAGGCGAGTGGCTGAGCGAAGAATATCTTTTTGCCACAGGTGCTGTTGACCTCTTTATGTTTGACTACAATTGCACCATTCCCACCCTGCCGCTGTATGCCGAACGCTTTGGCACAAAAATGGTCAGTACCCATGAGGTTATCCGCATGCCAGGCACTGAGACTGTTGAATTTAAACCAGAGCAAATGAAACAGCAGGCTGAAAAGATCCTCGATATGGCTCTTGAAGCGTTTGCCAAGCGTAAAGCGGAGAATCGTGAAGTCTATATTCCGCCCCATGTGTCTGAAGGCTGCATGATTGGTTTTAGCACCGAGTCTGTTAAAGAGGCACTGGGCGGCTCCTGGAAACCGCTCATCGATGCCATTGCTGCCGGTAAAATTCGTGGTATCGCCACCATTGTCGGTTGTACCACCGCACGCTATGGCCAGGGCGGCAGCAACATCTTCCGCATTACCAAAGGTTTGATTGAGAAGGATATCCTGGTGTTGTCAGGCGGCTGCACTTCCTCAGTCATGCAGTACACCGGGCTGACCAATCCGGCGGCAGCCGAAGAATGCGGTCCGGGTCTTAAGGAAATATGCAAAGCCCTCGGCATTCCGCCGGTACTTTCTTATGGCGCGTGTGTTGATATCGGTAAAATGACGCAAACGGCTAAAGAACTGGCCGATGCCTTAGATGTTGATACCAATAAACTGCCGCTTGTCATTGGCGCACCGGAATATCTTGAGCAAAAGGCGGTTGCCGATGCCTGCACCGCCATTGCCCTTGGCTGGCTGGTACATGTTGCGCCGGTGCCATCGGTTACCGGCAGCGACGTAGTAGTTAAGGTGCTTACCGAGACTACAGAGACGCTGGGCCTGGGTAAACTGACGGTTGAGACAAGTGCTGATAAAACAGTGCAAATTTACGTGGATCACATTGAGAAGAAACGTAAGGAACTGGGTCTGAATTAAATAAGTGGGATTGCTTGCTCATACCACCCGCAATAACCAGCCTTATGGTCATTGCGGGCGGTGGTGCGGCAATCTCATTTTCCGTATAAGAGCCTTTGATTTCCGGGCGGCGATGTCTGGTGGATGACAAAGCAATTTAAAATAGATAATAAGGCAATTTAGGCCAATATTTATATTCACGATTTTCCAATAGTATGGTAAAATTCATATATACTACTATTTGTTGTGAAATAGGTAATGATGCTTTTGGAGGCTATATGCGAGATACGATTAATCAATATTTGTGGGTAGCCGTCGGCTGCCTGGTCGCCGGTTTTTCCATAAATGCTTTTTTGGTGCCGCATCATTTATTGAGCGGTGGAATTTCCGGTGTTGCGATTATCTTTTATTTTCTTTTCGGTTTGCCGATTGGTATCCAGATTCTGGTTATGAATATACCCTTGCTGTATGCTGCTTACCGGGTATTAGGCAAAGAGTATACCATTGGTACCGTTTACGGTACCATCATCTTCTCTCTGACAGTGGATGCCACTAAATTTGTTTCCCAGCTTACTCTTATTGATGATCCCATCATTTCAGCAATTACCGGCGGTGTTGTATCCGGCATTGGCAGTGGCCTTATTTTTCGTGTTAACGGCAGTGCCGGTGGCCTGGATATTGTGGCCGCCATTATCAAGAAATTTTATTCCCTTAATTTCGGCATAGTAGGGTTTGCAATTAACTGCATAATTATGGTGGCAGCGGCTGCGTTGTTTGGTCTTAAACTAGCCATGCTGACACTTATTTCCATGTTTATTGCCGCCACTCTTACCGACAAAGTGGTGGAAGGCTTTAACCGCAGGAAAACGGTATTTATCGTTTCCTATAATACCGACAAGATTGTAGATTCCATTTTTAAAGAGGTTGGGCGCGGTGTTACTATTTTGAACGGACAAGGCGCTTATACCCGCCAGGATAAGCAGGTGCTGTTTGTTGTTGTTACGCTTACGCAAATTGCCAAGCTCAAACAACTGGTGACCGAAGCTGATCCACGGGCGTTTATGATTGTACATGATGCTGCCGAGGTTATGGGGCGGGGCTTTACCATGCCGGGAGTAAGACAGCTGTAGGGAGTTTCTGAGGTTGATTATAAAAATCACTGGTTGAGAGAAGATCAACCGGTGATTTTCTGTTTGGAATTTTATAAACAGGCGGAGAAAAGTAGTAGTACAAGCCTGATAGGGACAAGGGAGATGAGTAGGTGAAATTACGCTTTGCCAAAATTGCTGTACTTTTGATTGTTGCCGGTATCTTTTTTTCTTATCCGGTACCGGATGGCTTAAGCGTAACTGCATGGCATTTATTTGGTGTGTTTGTTGCGTTAATATTAGGTTTGATATTGCAGCCTTATCCGGAACCGACGCTGCTGCTGCTGATCACTACCCTGGCAAGTATGTTTGTTCTGCCTCTGCATGAGATTCTGGTCGGATATACTGATGCTATGCTGTGGCTGACCCTGGTAGCCATGATGATTGGTACCGGTTTGAAAAAATCCGGTCTTACCCGGCGGCTGGGTCTGATGTTGATCAGCCGTTTTGGTAAAACAACGCTGAGGATTGGTTATATTTTAAGCTTTGTTGACCTGCTGCTGGCTACCAGCATACCGGCTTCGCCGGCCCGGACGGGTGGTTTGGTATATCCGCTGGCCGAGGGTGTCATTGATGCCAGCAGTTCCGGTAATCCGGAAGATAAACGGCGGACAGGGGCGTATTTTACGCTGCTGGCTTTTGTTGTCAGTATGCTTACCGGCAGCTTGTTTATGACCGGGATGGGTCCTAATCTGATAAATGTTAAACTAGCCCAGGATGTTCTTGGTATCACTGTCAGCTGGCCATTATGGACAGTGGGCGCTTTGCCGGGGGTTATTGGTTTTTTGCTGACACCATATATTATTTATAAATTATGTCCCCCTGCTACTGACTGCATGGGAGCAGTCAGGGAAAGAGCCCGGCGCGAACTGGGCGGCATGGGCTCTGTCAGCGGCAGTGAATGGACAGCTGCCGGGATATTTTTTACTATCCTTATCTTGTGGTCGACAAGTACTGTAACTAAAATAGACAGTACACTGGTGGCTTTTATCGGTATATCGCTGATGCTGGTAACCGGTGTGCTTGATTGGAACGATTTGGCTGAAGGCAAAGATATGTGGTCATTTCTTATCTGGTTTGGCGCTATTTTGGGTTTTTCAGCGGCACTGACCAAACTGGGTTTTTTTAGCTGGTTTGCCGGTATTATTAAGTTAATGCTGCCTACTGCCGGGCTGGGAGAACACACCATTTTGCTGATCGTGGCGGTGCTGGCCATCCTGCCTCATTATTTTTTTGTGTCTTATACCGGCTATGTTGTGGCGTTTTCCCCGCTTATTTTCTCTTTTGTTGCGGCAACCGATGTACCCAGGTTGCCGGCCTTTTTTATCCTGGCGTATTTAATGATTATTTCCTGCACCTTAACCCATTACGGCAATGCCCTGGGGCCGTTTTTAATGGAAAAAGGGTATAATGACAAAAAGACCTGGTGGGGTGCCGGCACGCTGATTACCGTCTTACATGCAGTGCTGTATCTGACGCTGGGGCTGCTTTATTGGAAATTCATTGGCCTATGGTATTAACCTGTTGAACAGGGTATAGTAAAGATAATGCATTTGAACAGGCGGAAGGAGCTTTAGCAATGATTTCTGAATTTGAAGGAATTACTCCGACTCTGGATAAAAAGACCTTTATCGCCGATGGGGCTAAGGTCATTGGGGCAGTAACGATGAAAGAGTTCAGCAGTTTATGGTTTAATGTTGTTGCCAGAGGGGATGTCAACCGGATTGAGATTGGGCGGTATACCAATGTGCAGGATAACAGTGTTGTCCATGTGGCCGATGACCACCCGACCATTATTGGCGATTATGTTACTGTCGGCCATAATGTCATTATCCACGGCTGCACCATCGAAGATCATTGTTTAGTCGGTATGGGGGCGGTTGTTCTGAATGGTGCCGTAGTGGGGAAAGGCAGTATTATTGCCGCCGGTGCGGTGGTTAAAGAGAATCAGATTATTCCCTCTCATTCGCTGGTGGTAGGCGTACCCGGAAAAGTGATAAAATCTACGCCTGAGGAGTGGGATAGCATCCACGCGCAGGCGATAAAATATAAAACACTGTGGACTGAGCGTTATAAAATCATGCCAGACGCCGGCGGTGAACGTTATCAGGGTGAAAAAATAGTATAACTGTCAAGAGGAGGTAATATAATGGAGTTAGAATTTATCTACCAACGTCATAGTGTACGTCAATTTACCGCAGAGCAGATTCCGGAAGAGACGATTAAAGAATTAATCAGAGCAGCCACTCATGCGCCATCAGGCAAGAACCAGCAGAACTGGCATTTTGTTGTGATAACCGATAAAATTAAACTTGCGGACATTGCCCGGATTGTGGAAAAAAAGAATGCCGAGTTAAGTACATACCTGAAAGATGAGGGCAAGCGCAAAGCATTTCGCGGGTCTGTGGGCTATCATACCGTGTTTAAAGGTGCGCCGGTGCTGGTGCTGGTATATGCCGCCCCTTATGAAACCATAGCCGACATGCTTATCGCCGATAGTCTTATGCCGCAAGGTGAGGCTATGCAATATGGCAAAGCCAATCCCGGTATTCAAAACATTGCCGCCGCCATGGAAAATCTGCTGTTGGCTGCAGCCAGCCTGGGATACGGCACTTGCTGGATGACAGGTCCGACCTATGCTGCCAAAGAGATTTCAAAGTATATCGGGTTTGTTAAAGAGGGATATTATCTGGCAGCCATGACACCACTGGGTGTACCCGCAAATGCTAATATATCATCCACACCACGCAAACCGCTGGAAGAAGTTTTGACAATTATTAGCTAACAGGTTGGGTAACGTTACGGAAAACAGGGAGAAGTGTTGGTGAGCACTTTCTCCCTGTCTTTGCTGAAACGGGTTGCTGGTTTATCCGATGACTAACCCGCGCTAAGACTTCCGCTTCTGCAAGCGGGAGTGAAGAGCGGCTAAGTCCCTGGATAATTCCTACTAAGATCCAGATGAGGTTTTAACCCCATCTGGATCAAGTCTCCATTTATTGGACCGTAACCCAGAGGTCAACCGCTCGTTCAACCTCAGTACTGTTCGGGATAATCTGAAGTTTGCCCTTGCCGGCCTTTATGGCCGTAAATATGGCTTGACCATTTTGTTTGACAGTGCCTTCCTGCCTCATAACGTCACCCCAGAAATTATCGCCGGATGAGGTGAAGCGGGTAGTTTTGGTGACACCGGAGGCTGGCGAAAGAATTAGTTTTTGGCCAACCTTTAATACAAGGTTATTGCTGGAAAGCGATACCTTACCTGTATCGCCGTAGTTGTAGGTTACTACAACATCTTTGCCTTGGGGCTGTTCAATGGGAAGCGTGACCGGCGGCACCGGAGCGGGGGCGGGAATCTGCGGCTGGGACGGGGCAGGAGTTGGAGCCTGGGGTTCTACCGGCGTAAGGTTGTTAGTGCAGCCGCTGGCAAATGCAGCCAGGGAGAGCCATACTACAACTGTAGTATAACGAAGCAGTTTGGTATAATTTTTTTTCATAAAAAAACCTCCTTCATACTACTAGTATGGGGAGGTTAGTAAATAAATATAAGGCGCTGACTATTGGCATAAATAGTCAAATTTGCTCTACGTTGATACTATATTCAATTTTATCGGCTACCTCTTGCGCCATGCTTGCGCCAAACAGCAGTTTTAATAGATACAGCCCTAATTCAATACCGGAACTAACTCCGGCTGAGGTTATAATCCTGCCGTCCTGAACTACCTTTTGGGTGAGTACATCTACAGTGTAGGTTCTTAACTCGTCAAACGCAGTGTGGTAGGTGGTAGCTTTTTTATTGGCAAGCAATCCTGCTGCGGCGAGAATGAGAGCGCCGGTACACACCGAGGCAGTGAATTTAGCGTGGTGGGACTGTGCTCTAATAAACTCAGTTATAGCTGTATTTCTCATGGCGGCCAGCCGGCCTTTGCCGCCGGGAACTACGATAATATCCAAAGACGGACAGGTAGCTAACGTTGTATGAGGAATGACTTTCATGCCGTTAAAAGCTTCTATGGGGTCGGAGTTTTCAGCTATCAGCAGAACTCGGGTACTGTCAGGGCTAATTTTATTACTATAGCTGAGTACCTCAAAAGGGGCGACAAAATCGAGCTCTTCGACTTGCGGGAAAATCAGGATGCCAATGGTAATCATGCAAGCACTTCCTTTACTACTGTTATCCTATTACCTTATTTCTAAATACTATTTTAATTGTACCGGAAATGATAAAATTTGTGTAGTAAGACTTATCTGTATTGTTATCGAATAAATTCGGTCTGGAGCTAACGCTGATGGAAGAAACATTGTTTGTGCTGCTGAACAGGCTGGGAGAGAATATGTATGCGGCTATTTTTGCCGCTATGCTGCTTACCGGGATAGGAGTGCCCTTCCCCGGTGAATTGACTTTGGGGTTTAGCGGCTATTTATTATTTATCGGCCGGATAGAACTGATTCCCACAGTTGCTGCCACAGCGCTGGGTGATTTGGTAGGAGCCCTGCTTGGTTTTGGTGTTGGTTTTTTTAGCCGTTCAGTAATAGTAACACGCTATTTAGGTTTTCTGATGCCGTCGGCTGCCAAGTTGGCGGCGGTCAATACCTGGCTGAAAAAATATGGTGCCTTAGCTGTCGTGGTTGGCAGACTGCTGCCTGTTATCCGTGGTGCTATCCCTGTTCCGGCAGGCTTTTTCCATATGAATAGTAAGAAATATATTATAAGTACCATTCTTAGTTCAGTTATCTGGTGCAGCACACTGATATATGCCGGATTTTCGCTGGGCTACAACTGGCAGGGCATAACGGAATTGGGAAGTCAGCTTGGTTTAGCCGCCGGCGGGGTGGTATTTGCTGTACTGGCGGCCTATCTCATTTATAAATATGCCAGTAAGTTAAGAGAAAAATGAGTCAAGGCGGCCCTTTGTTTATTCCCTCTTGTTTTGCGCAAGAATTTAAAATAACTTGTCAGATATTTACGGTTATGGCAACAGGTATTTCGTGTTATTGCAGGGAACAGCAGATAGAAAGGGTACTGTTTCATGAAGTTGCACGGCGAGGGGGATAAAACATGGAAGCCTATGAAAAAATTTATAAATTGCATGAGCTGATGGAAACAAAAACGGTAGCCGATTTACCCGGCCCTTATAAAGTCGGTGTCGACCTGGGGACTGCCGATGTTGTACTGGTTGTTGCCGATGAAGCAGGTAATCCCGTAGCAGGAAGTCTGCGTTGGGCGTCGGTGGTCAGGGATGGCTTGGTTGTTGACTTCCGGGGGGCGATGCTGATTGTTGAGGAATTAAAAGCCGAAGTGGAAGCACGTATGGGTATTACCCTGGACAAAGGGGCTACCGCCATTCCGCCGGGAACGGTGGGACGCAATGCTTTAGCCTGCGGTCATGTTATTGCCGGAGCCGGTTTGGAGCCTGTTTGTCAGGTGGACGAGCCGGTAGCGGCTGCCAGGGCCCTGGGTATTACCCATGGAATTGTGGTGGATATCGGCGGCGGCACTACCGGAATTGCTGTTTTGCGTAATGGCGAGCTGGTATTCACAGCCGACGAACCAACCGGCGGTACGCATGTATCGCTGGTTTTGGCCGGAGCTTATAAAATGCCGTTTGAGGAAGCGGAACTGCTCAAACGGGATGCTGCCCAGCACCGCAGGATTATGCCGGTTATTTTGCCTGTTATTGAAAAGATGGCTGCAGTGGTAACGGCTATGCTGGCCGGACAAGAGGAATATCATGACTATCCTGTTTATGTGGTGGGAGGCACTGCCTGTCTGCAAGGGTTTGAAACTGAATTCAGCAAAGCTTTTGGCCGCAAAGTCCACGTTCCCCCCCATCCTTTATTGGTAACACCGCTGGGTATTGCTATGTTTGGCTAATAAGGAAAAGGTCTGACCCGACTGGGGTCAGACCTTTTATTATGGGAGGTTTTACAGGATTGACCGGTAAATGGCCTCCACATCCTGCTGTGAGCCTTGGCGGGGATTGGTTAGGCTGCAAACGTCCTTCAGGGCATTTTCCGCCAGCAAGGGGATATCTTCGGCTCTGAACCCCCGCAGTTCGTGTAGTTTTGCCGGTAATTCCAGCGCCTTATTGAGCTGCTGCACCAACTGGATGAAGCGTTTTGCAGCGGCTTCTGCCGGTAAGCCTGTGGTGTCAATCCCGGCGGCGCGGGCCAGATCAGCATACCTGGTTACGGCTGCCGGCAGGTTGAATTCCATGACGGCAGGCAATAAGATGGCATTGCATAAACCATGCGGCAGGTTATAGAACCCGCCAAGCTGGTGGGCAAGTGCATGGACATACCCTAAGCTGGCATTGTTAAAGGCAATACCTGCCAGATATTCGGCATAGACCATGGCTTCCCTGGAGGGTAAGTCATGGCCGCTTTGGTAGGCGGTCACTAAATTGGCGCTGATTAATTCCACGGCTTTAACGGCTTTGCAATCGGTTACCGGGGTAGCATTGGTGGAAACATAGGCTTCAATGGCATGCGTCAGGGCATCCATACCGGTTGCGGCCGTTAGACCGGGAGGCATGTCCAGCATAAGTTCGGCGTCACTGACAGCAATAATGGGGGTAACATGCCAATCATTGATAGTCATTTTTACATGCCGCTCTTCATCGGTAATGACACAAAAGCGGGTTAATTCACTGCCGGTACCGGCAGTGGTATTGATAGCAATAAGGGGGGCGGACCGCTTGGCGGATTTGTTGAGACCTTCATAGTGGGCAATTTCGCCGCCATTGGCAGCTAATAGCGCAATGGCTTTGGCGCAGTCATGAGGAGAACCGCCGCCAAAAGAAATCAAAAAGTCGCAGCCGTTATCCCGGAACAGTTTTAACCCGTAATTTACCTGAGCTACCGTAGGATTAGGTGAAACGTCTTTATAGATTATGTAAAAAATACCTTCGGCATCAAGTAATGCCAGCAGCTTGTCAATCAGCCCGGTTTCAACGAGTGTTTTGTCGCTGACAATCAGTGCTTTTCTAAACAGCATAGGTTTAATGTAACCGGCAATCCGTTCTGTGCAGCCTGTGCCCAAAATACTAATGGGTGTCATAAAATATTCATGGATTTTTTGCACGGCAACGGCCTCCCCTTGCTCTGTAATTTTCTAAAACGATACCATCATTTTGCTGTTTGTGCAAGCTTGTGAAGGACAGGCAGCGAAAGGACCGCAAAAAAATGACATACTATGACGAGGGATAACTATTTTGGCAGGCAAATGCCTGCGGCAGCGCTTTTGTTTGCCGGACAACCGGACAGGCCGGGACAGCGGGGGAAAATAGAACTATTTTGACTAAATGCTTTAACATCTTGCGAACCCTGCATATACTGACAGGAGAATGGTTTTGACTGTAGAAGTGTGCAAAAAAAGTAGATGGATAATTGCATATCTGCCACCATACAGGTGCCTCTTAGCAGTAAGAGGAGAATAGGGAAGCTCGGAAGGATGCACAATCCTTAAACGACGCGGTCGCGCCACTGTAATCGGGGAGGAACACCCAAACCAAGCCACCGGTAATCGGGAAGGCCAGGGGTTCTGATTATCCGTAAGCCAGGAGACCTGCCTGTTTTGGCTGTTATTTACCTCCGCGCCAGAGGTAGTACCGGAAGGACAGGATTTTATGAAAGTAAAACCCAGCCCTTTGGGGCTGGGTTTTTAATTTAAATGCTGGAGGTTATAAGGCGTGCATCAGCGGTTCTTCCGGATAAGTATAAAATGAGGGGGCGTAAGTATGGATTATCGGGCTAAAGTAGACAATTTAATCAATGGTGCGGCAAAGCCGCCGGATAGCCTGGGACTATTGGAGAAGCTGTTTAAAAAACTGTTGCTTGCATGGGGGACCATGCATCCGGAAATAAAACCATATCACTTGATTTTTGCTGCCGACAACGGCGTGGTGGAAGAGGGGGTAGTGGACTTTCCCAGTGAGATTACTTACCTGCAAGCGCAAAATATGGTGGATGGCCGGGCGGCGATCAGTTGTTTTTGCCAGGCCAATCATGTTCCGTATTCGGTAATTGATATCGGCATCAACAATACAAAAACAGCAGGCATATACCGGCGGGTGGCGCCGGGAACCAGGAATTTTATGAAAACAGAAGCCATGACTCAAGCCGAATTTGACGAGGCCTGGCGGGTTGGCGAGGAAATGGCGGGGTATGCTATTGATACTCAGGGTGCTAATTTAGTATCCTTTGGTGAAATGGGGATTGGCAATACCACTACGTCCTCAGCCGTACTGCATGCAATGACCGGGATACTCCCTGAGTTTGTTGTCGGTTATGGTGCCAGCGCTCCGACTACCGATATGTTAAAGCGAAAATGCGTGGTTGTGGCCAAAGGAGTTGAGCGTCACCGGGAAACCTTCTGCAGGATTGAAGATATCCTGCGGTGTGTGGGCGGTTTTGATATTGTCGCTATCTGTGCCGGGATGACAGAGTGCGCCAGGCGCAAGATTCCGTTTGTTATCGATGGCTTTATCACCGCGGTAGCCTTTGCCTGTGCTTCCCGGATAAATCGAGAAGTGGAAGCCTATGGCCTGCCTTCTCATATGTCCAAAGAGCCGGGCATGGGCTATGCCCTGCTGTTAGGCAATATTTTGGCCGATGATGTGCCAATTCGAGCCAACATGGCTTTAGGGGAGGGGACGGGAGCTGTTTTAATGGTCTCAATGCTCAGGACGATGGCGTATACCATGTATACTATGGCCAGGCTTGCCGATTTTGCGGTCAGCAACCCGGATTCGCAGCATTTGACGGCCATATGATATTATTTTTGGTGGAGCACTGTCAATTTATAGCAGGAATTGACAGTGCTAATAGCCAAAATATCCCCTTATCAGGAAAATTACAATGCTGATTTCTTTTATGCTATCTATAGTTTGGGTAGGGGGGATGTTTTGTGCATAACGGCAAACGGTTTAGCCTTGACGAGATTATTAATGTTCAGAGCCTGCAGGAGATACAAAATAAATTTTCGGAAGCCACCGGTATCGCTGCTGTTACTGTTGATGCAAACGGTGCACCTGTAACCAAACCCAGCAAATTTACTGATTTTTGCTGTTATGTTCGTTCCTTTCCCGACGGGTTTGAGCGGTGCAAGGCTTGTGATGACCGGGGCGGACGCAACGCTATGGAACAGCAGCGGCCGGTTGTGTATCATTGTCACAGCGGTTTAACCGATTTTGCCGCTCCCATTATCGTCCAAAACGAATATGTAGGGGCATTACTGGCAGGCCAGGTTGTATTACCCAATCCGGATTTTGATGCCAAGCAGGAAATGTTCAACCAGCTCTTACCTCTGGGCATGGATAAAGAGATTCTATCCCAACTGTTTGATAAAATTGCTATTATTCCTGAGCATCGTTTGCAGGCAGCGGCTGATTTGCTGCATCTTATGGCTAATTATATTGTGGAAATGAGCGCAACCAATCTGGTGCAAAAACAGCTGATGACCGAGCTGAAGGCAAAGTCCGAGCTGCAGAATTTGCTCCGGGCAGCCGAGCTGAAGGCACTGCAGGCACAGATTAACCCTCACTTTCTGTTTAATGCCCTCAACACCATTGCCCGCTTGTCGTTGCTCGAAGGTGCGGAGCGCACACAGGAAGTTGTCCATTCGTTGTCAGCTCTGTTGCGCACCAATCTGCGGGATATGGAGGAAATGCGCACCCTGCAGCAGGAAATCAAGTCTATTGAGGATTATCTGAGTATTCAGCAGGTGCGGTTTGGTGACAGGATTCAGGCCACCATTGAGATACAGCCTGAATTGATGAAAATATCGGTTCCGGCCCTTAGCTTGCAGCCCTTGGTGGAAAACGCCATCATTCACGGACTTGAACCCAAAAAAGAGGGCGGACATATTTATATCAGCGGCTATGTTGCCAATAACAATATAATCATCAGGGTGTCAGATACCGGGGTGGGAATTCCTCAGGAACAGATCGGCGCTATTTTAAAAAGCGAAAAGCGGTCAAGCAAAGGTCATCTGACAGGAATCGGACTGATTAATGTTCACCAGCGCATTCAGCATTATTTTGGCGAGCAGTATGGTCTGCGCATTGAAAGCAAAGTTGGCGAAGGCACCGAGGTTTATCTGTCGTTACCGTCTTATTGTTGATAAAATAGAGGAGACACAGCTATGTATACACTATTGATTGCCGATGATGAACAATTGGAACGGCAGGCGTTACGCTTTATTATTGAAAAAAGATGTCCGGATGTGAGGATCATTGGCGAGGCCGGCGATGGCAACAGTGCGGTGGGCATAGCTGCCAGGGAGAAACCGGATATTGTGCTTATGGATATTCGCATGCCGGAGCTTAGCGGACTGGAGGCCGCCCGCGCTATCCGGACAATGCTGCCGCATACGGCTATTGTCATCCTGACGGCATTTGATGAATTCAGCTATGCGAAAGAAGCGCTCTCCAGCGGGGCGGTGGAGTATTTACTAAAGCCGCTGCATCCTAACGATTTACTGCAGACCCTGGCGGCTGTTACTGCCAAAGTCGGTGAACGCAAACGCCGGGAACAGGAAGAAGCTGAGCTGAGAAAAAATGTGGAACAGGCGATGCCCTTTATCAGGCACTCGTTTATTCAAGATTTGCTTTCCGGCAAAATCAGTGAGTTAAGCAACTTCCGGGACAGGGCCGGTTTTCTGGGAATTAAAGCAGAGTCGGGCGTTATCCTGGTTGCCAATATCGATAATTTTAAACAGATCACCCGCAGTGCATCAGAGCTGGAAAGGCAGATTGTCAAGCAGCGTGTCTATCAGCATATTTGCGAATTTGTCGGCAAAGAAATGCTGGTCGTCCCGTTCGGCGGCGATGAGATCGTTATTCTTATCGGTTATGAGGCAGCAAGGGAAGAGGCCCAGGTAGAGACGCATGTCAGAGCAATAGCCCGGAAGATCAGAGACGGGATCACGCAATTGGGCATTAGCCTGACGATTGGCATTGGCCGCTACTATGATGATCCCCTGCAGATTCATAAGTCCTATCTTGAGGCCAGCAGCGCCCAGCAGCAAAAAAATTACATTGGGGATAATCAAATCATTCATATCGATGATCTTCCCCACTTAAGCGAAGTGGCTTTTCGCTACCCTTTCCATTATGAACGTAATCTTTTAGACAAAGTCCGTTGTGGTGAACGCCAGCAGGCCAAGGAAATTCTCCGCCAGCTGTTGCATGAAATTTTCACGGCGAAAGCCAGTATCGAGATGGTAAAGGCCTGCGTGCTGGAGCTTTTGATTGTGCTGTCAAGGGCGGCTGTGGAAGGCGGTGCCAGTCTGGAGAAGCTAACCCTGCTTAACTTTAACTGTATTAATCAGCTGACAGGCTGTGCCGACCGGGAGGAAGTACGCCGCTGGATTCTCGACGCCTTAGATCAGTTTATGGACAATATGCTGGAGAATCGCACCAGCATGAATGTCAGGCTGATTAACAAGGCGTGTGTTTATATCACGGAAAACTTCCATAAGAGTATTTCATTGGAAGAAGTTGCCCAGACCGTACATTTGAGTCCCTATTATTTCAGCCGTATTTTTAAAGCCGAGCAAGGCTGTAATTTTGTCGACTTCTTAACCAAAGTCAGAATTGATAAGGCCAAGCAACTGCTGCAAAACCCTGAACAGACGGTAGTGCGTGTGGCCGCCGAAGCCGGCTACCAGGATGCCAGCTATTTTTGCCGGGTATTCCGGCAGGAAGTGGGAGTTACTCCCAACCAATACCGGACACAATTTAAGCAGCCGAAAACAAGCCGGGGAACTTTAGGCAAACAGCAACAAGTTTCTAAAACATAACAAAAAAATACAACTGCTTTTTTGCGGGGCAGCAAAGCAATCAATATAGTAAAAAAAGACTGTGAAAACAGTCTTTTTTTGTTTTTGTCCGCAAAAATAAGAAGAGATCACAAATAATTACCATAATCAAACAGTTGCTTTTGTGCAAAAAGTAACTATTTGACGGAATACTCGCAAATATGTCCTGTGATAACGCAACTTCATCTCAAGGTAAAAATGCAAAAAAATCTAATATTTTACCAGGAAAGAACAAGACCAACAGGATTGTGAGGGAAAACCTATGGTTCAGGAAAAGCCCAGAGTGGTGCAGGAATATGTACCAGGCAAACAGGTGACCTTAGCCCACTTGATTGCCAATCCGAAAAAAGAGTTATGCGAAAAACTAGGTATTGTGGATGCAGGGGCCATTGGGATTCTGACCATCACGCCTTGTGAAGCAGCCATTATCGCGGCAGATGCGGCCACCAAAACAGCCGCCGTGCAAATCGGTTTTATGGACAGATTCACCGGCTCGGTCGTTATTACCGGCACGGTTTCGGCGGTGGAAGCTGCTTTGAGACAAGTAATTGTCCTGTTAGCTGACGGCTTGGGTTTTTCCGCGCCCAAACTGACAAGGTCGTAGCTCTGCCATGATTATGCTGGTAGGGCCTGTAGGCGCAGGGAAGACCTCGCTGATTCATGCGCTCAAACACGATTGCCGTAAGGCTGCCAAGACTTCAAGCATTTGCTTTCATGACGACACCATTGACACCCCGGGAGAATATGCGCAAATGCCCCGGTTTTACAACGCGCTGGCGGTGACTGCCACCAATGCCGATATCGTGCTGATGGTGCAGGATGCCACCGATTTGCGGATAACCCTTCCGCCTGGTTTTGCCGCCATGTTTCCGCGGCCGGTAGTGGGAGTGGTCACTAAGATAGACGCTCCTGGCGCAGACCAGGAAAAAGCCAAACTTCGTCTCCGGCAAGCGGGAATCAAAGAACCCTTCTTTTGTGTTTCCGCCTATGACGGGACAGGCGTGGCTGAGTTAACCGCCTATCTTACAGGAAAGGAGGTGTAAATAGTGAGCGAAGCATTAGGGATGATTGAAACCAAAGGGCTGGTAGGAGCTGTTGAAGCTGCCGACGCCATGGTAAAAGCCGCCAATGTTATTTTGGTAGGCTATGAAAAGATTGGTTCCGGCTTGGTCACTGTCATGGTGCGGGGTGATGTTGGCGCCGTTAAGGCGGCTGTAGATGCCGGGGCAGTGGCAGCCAAACAGGTTGGTGAGATTGTTTCTGTTCACGTTATTCCCCGTCCTCATACCGATGTTGAAAAAATTCTTCCTAAAATTAAATAGTTAAAATTTGGAGGTGTAATTATATGCAAGATCAGCTGATTGAAAAAGTAATGGATGAAATTAAAAAACGTATGGAAACTGCGGCTCCGGCAGCCTCTGCCCAGGAACCCGTAAGAGCCGCCGTTAGTCCCGGTATTACCGAGTTTGTCGGTACGGCTATTGGTGATACTGTTGGTCTGGTTATTGCCAATGTAGATCCGATGCTGCATGAAAAAATGAAGCTTGATCCCAAATACCGCTCTATCGGCATTCTGGGTGCCCGTACCGGTGCCGGTCCGCACATTATGGCGGCCGATGAAGCGGTTAAAGCCACCAATACCGAAATCATCTCCATTGAACTGCCCCGCGACACCAAAGGCGGCGCCGGCCATGGGTCCCTGATTATCTTTGGTGCGGAGGAAGTATCTGACGCCCGGCGGGCAATTGAAGTGGCGCTCAAAGAGCTTAACCGTACGTTTGGTGACGTATATGCCAATGATGCCGGACACCTGGAACTGCAATATACTGCCCGCGCCAGTTACGCCATTAACAAAGCCTTTGGCGCACCTTTGGGCAAAGCGTTTGGCCTCATTGTCGGCGCACCGGCCGCCATTGGTGTCCTAATGGCCGATGTGGCTGTAAAAACAGCCAGTGTGGAAGTAGTCGGCTATGCCAGTCCGGCTGGCGGCACCAGTTACTCGAATGAAGTTATTCTGCAAATTACCGGTGATTCGGGTGCTGTTCGCCAGGCGGTAATTTCGGCTAAAGAAGTGGGTCTAAAAGTATTAGAAACTATGGCTGGTCCGGCTCCGTCCGCAACAACGCCGTACATCTAAGAACAGGGGGGAAATGAAGATGAAGAGATCAAAACGTTTTGAAGTGTTGGAAGCCCGCCCTGTGAACCAGGATGGTTTCGTGGTCGAGTGGCCGGAAGTTGGCCTGATTGCTATGGGCAGCCCCAACGATCCCAAACCCAGCATCAAAATCGAAAATGGTAAAGTCGTGGAGATGGACGGCATTCCCCGTTCCCAGTTTGATTTTATTGATCAGTTTATCGCCGATTATGCCATAGATACCTCGGTAGCCGATAAAGCCATGGCGATGAGCGATGCTGAAATTGCCAAAATGCTGGTTGATGTCAATGTATCGCGTGACGAGCTGGTTAAAGTGGTACGCGGTCTGACTGCCGCCAAAATTGTTGCCGTACTCAATACGATGAATGTCGTGGAAATGATGATGGCGCTGCAAAAAATGCGGGCCAGAAAAATTCCTTCCAACCAGTGCCATGTTACCAATACCCAGGATAATCCGGTACTTATTGCCGCAGACGCAGCCGAAGCGGCTTTGCGCGGTTTTGATGAAATGGAAACAACGGTAGCTGTTGTCCGTTATGCTCCGTTCAATGCGCTTTCCATCCTGGTAGGTTCCCAGACAGGCCGCGGCGGCGTACTTACCCAGTGCGCTCTCGAAGAAGCAACCGAATTGCTCTTAGGCATGAGAGGGATTACCGCTTATGCTGAAACCATCTCCGTATATGGTACAGAAAATGTGTTTGTAGATGGTGACGATACTCCCTGGTCCAAAGCCTTCCTGGCTTCGGCCTATGCATCCCGGGGACTTAAAATGCGCTTTACCTCCGGTACCGGTGCGGAAGTGCAAATGGGTTATGCTGAAGGCAAATCCATGCTGTACCTGGAAGTGCGCTGCATCATGCTGACCAGAGGCGCCGGCGTACAGGGCCTGCAAAACGGTTCGGTAAGCTGCGTCGGTGTGCCTGCTGCCGTTCCTTCCGGCATCCGCGCCATTCTCGCCGAAAATCTGACAGCCGCTATGCTGGATCTGGAAGTTGCCTCCAGTAATGACCAGACCTTTACCCATTCCGATATCCGGCGGACTGCCCGTACCCTGATGCAAATGCTGCCAGGCACTGACTTCATTTGCTCAGGCTACAGCTCTTCGCCAAACTATGACAACATGTTTGCCGGTTCCAACTGGGATATCGACGATTATGACGACTGGAATATCATCCAGCGTGACCTTATGGTTGACGGCGGCCTTAAGCCTGTTGCTGAAGAAACCATTATTGCCGTGCGCAACAAGGCGGCTAAAGCCCTGCAGGCCGTATTCAGGGAATTTGGCTTCCCGGCCATCACTGACGAAGAAGTGGAAGCAGTAACCTATTGCCATGGCACCAAAGAGATTATTAAACGCAATGTAGTGGAAGATATCAAGGCAGCCGAAGACATGATGAAACGCGGTATCACCGGAGTGGATATTGTTAAAGCACTGGCCAAAAACGGTTTTGCCGATGTTGCCCAAAACACCTTGGGAATCCTTAAACAGCGTATTTCCGGCGACTATCTCCATACCTCGGCCATTCTCGATAAGGATCTGAATGTGGTAAGTGCCGTAAACAACCGGAACGACTACCGCGGCCCCGGCACAGGCTATCGCCTCAGCAAAGAGCGTTGGGATGAAATTAAAGATATACGCCAGGCGATTAAACCGTCTGATTTTGACGTGTGATTGTAGGGAGAGGTGGAGAGAAAATGCAAATTAACGAACAATTGATTCGCGAAATAGTGGGCCAGGTGCTTGCCGGCATGGTGTCGCAGCCAACAGCGCCAAAAGCAACCGGGCGCTCCATGACCCTGGTTGAACAGGGGGAAGCCCGCCCCGGAACCAGAACCGACGAAGTGATCATCGCCCTGGCACCGGCTTTTGGCAAATATCAAAATAAAACCATTGTCAATATTCCGCACAGCGATGTATTGCGCGAAATGATTGCCGGTATCGAAGAAGAAGGGGTAAAAGCAAGAGTTGTCCGGGTGCTCAGAACCTCGGATGTGGCCTTTGCCGCCCATGATGCGACCAAACTCAGCGGTTCCGGTATTGCTATCGGTATTCAATCCCGAGGAACAACAGTCATCCATCAGAAGGATTTGCCGCCGCTGAGCAACCTCGAATTGTTCCCCCAATCCCCGCTGCTGGATCTGGAAGCCTACCGGCAAATCGGCAAAAACGCCGCCCAGTATGCCAAAGGCCAGTCCCCTACGCCGGTACCTACCAAAAATGACCAAATGGCCCGTCCCAAATATCAGGCCAAAGCAGCAGTACTTCATATTAAAGAAACTGAACACGTGGTTCCCGGCGCTAAACCGGTTGAACTTGACGTACAGTTTTAACTAGGCGGAGGTGAAAAAAGATGTCTGAAAATAAAATGATTGAAGATATTGTGCGTGAAGTATTAAAATCTATGGCCGGTGCGCCGCAGGCGGCTCCGGTAGCAGGCCAGGTTCAGGCCGGGACCGGCGCAGGTCTTTGCCCGGAGCGTGACTATCCGCTGGCCAACAAACGTCCTGATCTCCTGAAAACACCCACAGGCAAAACCCTGGCAGACATTACTTTAGATAAAATTATGAATGGTGAGGTAAAATCCGAGGATGTTCGTATTACCCCGGAAACCCTCAGAATGCAAGCCGAGATTGCTGACGGTGTAGGCAGGAATCAATTTGCCAACAACCTTCGTCGTGCTGCTGAGCTTGTGGCTATTCCCGATGCCCGCGTACTGGAAATTTACAATTCCCTGCGTCCTTATCGTTCCACTAAGCAAGAACTGCTGGCCATTGCCGAAGAAATGGAAGTACAGTACAACGCAAAGATTAACGCCGCTTTCGTGAGAGAGGCCGCAGAAGTATACGAGCGCCGGAACCGTCTCAGAGCGGATTAAGGTGGGAGCTTTCATGCCGATCATTGCAGGCGTGGATATTGGTAATTCCACAACTGAAGTATGTTTGGCCCAACTGGAACAAGGCCGGACAAAAAAATATCTGGCAAGCAGCATTATCAAAACAACCGGCATCAAGGGAACCCTGGCCAATGTACCGGGTATTGTGACCGCCTTGCAAGAGGCGGTGCAGCAAGCCGGGCTGAGCCTGAACCAGATTGATGAGATACGGCTCAATGAAGCCACACCGGTTATCGGGGATTTGGCGATGGAAACCATTACGGAAACCATTATTACCGAATCCACTATGATTGGGCATAACCCTTCTACGCCGGGAGGCGTTGGTTTGGGTGTCGGGATGACAATACCCTTTGCCCAGCTGCCTGCCGCCAGCCCGGGGGAACAGGTCATCTGCCTCATTCCCAAGGGCATAGATTTTGAAGACGCCGCCCGGGCGATCAATACCGCTATGGCCAGAGGTGTCGCCATACAGGGCGCCATCGTGCGGCAGGATGATGCGGTGCTCATCGTTAACAGGCTGGAGAAAAAAATACCGGTTGTCGATGAAGTAACCCTGATCGAAAAGGTGCCGGTAAATATGCTGGCAGCCGTTGAAGTTGCCCAGGCCGGGCAGACCATCACCACCTTATCCAATCCTTATGGTATTGCTACCGTCTTTCAGTTAACGCCGGAGGAAACCAAAATGGTGGTGCCGATTGCCAGAGCGTTGATTGGCAACCGTTCGGCGGTGGTTGTCCGGACACCGGCAGGCGATGTGAAGGCCCGTTCCATTCCCGCAGGTTTCATCACCGTTGTGGGACAAAAGGGGAAAGCCGACATCGATGTTGAGGCCGGTGCCGCGGCCATCATGGAAGCCGTTGAACGGGTGCAGCCGGTGCTTGATGTACAAGGCGAAGCCGGAACCAATGTAAACGGCATGCTGGAAAGGGTCCGGCAGGTAATGGCCGAACTGACCAGCCAGCCGGTAGCAGAGATGAAGATCCAGGACATTCTGGCGGTGGATACCTTTGTTCCGCAAAAAGTTCAAGGCGGTCTGGCCGGGGAATTTGCCCTGGAAAGTGCGGTAGCGTTGGCCGCTATGGTAAAAACCAGCCGGCTGCCGATGCAGCAGATTGCCGACAAGCTCAAGGAAGAACTGCAGGTGCGGGTAGTTATTGCCGGCGTGGAAGCCAATATGGCCATTCATGGTGCCCTAACCACACCGGGTACCGATAAACCGCTAGCCATCCTGGATATGGGAGGCGGCTCCACCGATGCCGCCATCATTACCAGAGATGGGCAGGTTCACTCCATTCATTTGGGCGGCGCCGGCGACATGGCGACCATGCTGATTAACTCGGAACTCGGACTCAATGACTTTGATTTGGCCGAAGATATCAAAAAATATCCGCTCGCCAAGGTGGAAAGTCTGTATCATGTCAGGCTGGAAGACGGTACGGTGCAGTTTTATGATCATCATCTGCCGCCGCATGTATTTGCCCGGGTCGTTATCTTAAAAGACGGCGGCATGGTTCCCATACCGTCAGATCATGCCCTTGACCGCATCTGCCATGTGCGGCGGGAAGCCAAGAAACGCGTCTTTGTCACCAATGCGCTGCGCTCGCTGGCGCGGGTTGCGCCTACCGGCAACATCCGGCATATTGAGTTTGTCGTGCTGGTCGGCGGCTCGGCCATGGACTTTGAGGTGGCCGACATGGTATCAGACGCGCTGGCCGAATATGGTATTGTCTGCGGGCGCGGCAATATCCGCGGCAGTGAAGGCCCCAGAAACGCCGTGGCTACCGGGCTAGTACTGTCATATCTTGATAGCGGGGCGTGAGTAGTATGCAGATCGATAAAGCAGCAAACAAACCCAGCATCATCATTTGCACCTATCCGCATACCGGCTATGAAGCTAAATTGCGGGAACTTCGGGCCGGCATGGAAGAAGAAGGCGTGCCCTGCCTGCTGGCAGACGCTGCAGCAGCAGATGCTGTGGCTCTTGCCTACAAAGGAGCGCAGGTCTCGCCGCTGGGCGTTGGCATCGGTATCAGCGCAGATTCTTTGTGCGTGCATTACCAGAAGCTGCCGGAGAGCCAGCCGCTGTTTGTGCTGGCAGGAGCAGGCTCCCGGGGAGAGTGGCGCACTTTTGGCTACAATGCAGCCCGGCTGGTAAAAGGTCTGCCGTTTAAAACCATTGCGGCTGAGGCCGAACCGGCGGCAGCCCCTGCCGCCAATGGCTTACAGGCAGTCTCTTGGGAACAAGGCACAAGCCGGCAAGCTGCCGCTAATGATGATATGGCTGAACTTTACGCAACCGTTCGCAAAATTGTCCTGAAAGTATTGCAGGAAAATGTGCAAGGCCATGGGGAGGTGAATACATGGTCAAAAACGCCTTAGGTTTGATTGAAACAGTGGGGTTGGCTGCCGGATTGGAAGCGGCTGATGCTGCCGTTAAGGCGGCTAATGTGGAACTGATAGGCTATGAGCTTACCAAAGGCGGGGGTATGGTTGTTATTAAACTGTGCGGCGATGTAGGCGCAGTCAAAGCTGCTGTGGACGCAGGTGCGGCCGCTGCCGCCAGGATAAACAAAGTGGTTGCCAAACATGTCATACCCCGTCCGCACAATGAATTAGGCACAATGGTACTATCACGGGAAACGGCAGGTTATAAGCCGCAGCCTGCACTGACAACTGTGGCGCCTGAAGAACAAAGCGCTTCTCCGGATGCGGCAACCTCGTCTCAGCCGGCAGCAGAGCCGGCGGAAACCGCTAACGAAAATACGCTAACCGAAACGGTTCCTGAACCTGCTCAGGCACCGTTCACAGAAGCAGAGCCGGCAGTTAAACAAGAACCGCAAAACCCGTCAGAAGGCTGCAACTTATGCGGCGACCCTGTGTGCCCAAGGAAAAAGGGTGACGCAAGAGTTACCTGCATTCATTATGATAAAAACAACAAGGAGGATGAATGAATATGCGCGGAGAGGCATTAGGAATGGTAGAAACAAAAGGTCTGGTGGGCGCTATTGAGGCTGCCGACGCCATGGTAAAGGCCGCTAACGTAACTTTGGTCGGCTATGAGAAAATCGGTTCCGGTTTGGTAACCGTTATGGTGCGCGGTGACGTTGGCGCGGTAAAAGCAGCCACCGACAGCGGTGCGGCTGCCGCCCAGCGGGTGGGTGAACTGGTATCCATTCACGTTATTCCCCGTCCCCATACCGATATCGAAAAAATATTGCCCAAAGGTGAGTAACATCGCGTAGTAATTTCATCTATGGCAATCCCGGGGTGAGATGATGGAACAAAAACTAATTGAACAAATCGTAAGCCGGGTGTTGGCTTCCTTGCCTGAGTTACAGCAGGCCCCAAAAGCTGAGCAAGGTATACCTGTAGGCGTATCCAACCGCCACATCCACCTTTCTGCCGGGCATATCGAAACCCTGTTCGGCAGCGGCTATGCCTTAACCAAAGATAAAGACCTCAAACAGGTGGGCGAATATGCCGCCAAAGAAACCGTGACCCTGGTCGGGCCGAAAGGTATTATCAGGAATGTAAGGGTTTTAGGACCGGTACGGGCCTTTACCCAGGTTGAAATATCCCGCACCGACGGCTTTGGCTTAGGGGTGGTGCCGCCGCTCAGGGATTCAGGCAACCTTGACGGTTCGCCCGGCATTGTTGTCGTTGGTCCTAAGGGGGCGGTTACCCTTACGCAAGGCGTAATTTGCGCTGCCCGGCATATCCACATGGAAGCAGCGGCTGCCCTGGCGTTTCAGGTAGCCGACGGCGACCGTGTCACGGTTAAAATACCAGGCCCCCGGGGCGGAACCTTTGATAATGTACTTATCCGGGTAAATCCGGATTTCCGCCTGGAATTTCATATTGATACAGATGAGGCCAATGCCGCGGGACTCACAAACGGCGATTTGGTCACACTGTGCAAATAGGGGAGAACTAATGTGGACAATGAAAAACTTGTGGAGTTAATTACCGCTGAAGTATTGCAGCGGCTCAGCCGGATACCGGCGAAACCGGCAGAACCCGCAGCTAAAGCGCTGGCTATTTTCACGGGTGGAACCATTGGTCTTGAGGTAAGCCTGGAAGAGTTGAAAAAATTACAGGCCATAGGTACTGAAATCACGGTTGTACTGTCACAGGCAGCCGAAACCATTGTCGGAGAAAACTGGATCAAAGAGAAACTGGGTAGTCACATACAGCTTGTCACTACCCAGTCCCCTTATCCGGGAAAGCATCTGCGTGCAGCCGATGTGGTGCTGGTGCCTGTACTTACACAAAATACGGCAGCAAGACTGGCACACACCCTGTCCGATACCATGGTTTGTACCGTGCTGCTTCAAGCCCTGATGCTTGGTAAACCCGTAATTGCGGCAATCAATGCCGCCGATCCGGAAGATAGCTGGCGAATGCAAAAAAATATGGCCAATGCCGCGCCGGCGCTGCGAGCAGCATTGGCTGCCAATCTCAAAAAAATAGAAACCTTCGGTATCCGGCTTATACCGGTAGAACAGTTAGCCAGCGTAGCCAGAGAAGCACTGAGCCGGGAGGTGCCGTCTGTTTTACCAGGGATGGCGGCCAGGTCTGCCAAAAAACAAGTCCTCGATGCCGAAGCCGTAAAACGTGCGGTCCAAGGTGGCCACAAAACCATCACTGTTGTACAAGGTACGATTATCACGCCGCTGGCCGGTGATATCGCCAGAGAGTCCGGCTTACATATTGTTTACACATGAGGACGAGAAATACCTGACAATCCCATCCCTGAAAAGTAAGGAGGATGAAGCAATATGTGGGTAGGGAAGATAATCGGAACCCTTGTGGCCACAGCCAAAGACGACAGTCTGGTTGGCAGCAAGCTGCTGATTGTGCAGCCAATTGCGCTGGGCAGTCAGCCGGCCGGTGCCCCCATTGTGGCGGTAGATACTATTGGTTCCGGGACAGGCGAGACCGTGCTGGTGGTGTCAGGCAGTTCTGCCCGGCAGGTAACCGGTAATCCCCGGTCGGCAGTGGATGCCGCTATTGTGGGGATTATTGACACCATGGAAATAGATAAAAGTTTACTCGAGGAGTAATCGGCGATGAAAGTGTATACCAAAACAGGTGATGAAGGAAAAACCAGTCTGCTGAGCAGAGAGCGGGTATTTAAAGACAGTGTCAGAGTACATGCTTATGGTACTGTGGATGAGGCCAACGCTGCCATGGGCCTGGCAAAATCCCTGACCGATAAAGAGTGGGCTGTTACCATTATTCATGGAATTCAAGCAGAACTTATCGCACTAAATGCCGATTTGGCGACAGACGGCAGTGTGACGGACAGCAGCAAATATCGCATTACTCCCAGTCATGTGGCAAGACTGGAAAGCATCATTGACAAATTGGAAGAGCAGCGTATTCCTGAGCGGCATTTTATTACCCCGGGAGCAACAACCGCCAGTGCGGCGCTTGATCTGGCCCGGACCATTGTCCGGCGTGCCGAACGGTGTATTGTCAGACTGAGGCGTACAGAAACCGTGTCCCAGCCGGTTGCCCTGTACCTCAACCGGTTATCTGACCTGCTGTTTGTTTTAGCCAGATGTGTGGAGCAGGAAGCTCTGATTGCGAAGGTAACTCAGGCCGTAATGCGGGTTCTGCAAAAGCATGGACCAAATGAGGGAGGGACAAGTGATATGCTGGAAAGAGCCAAAAGAATGATAGCAGCTGCTGAAAAGAAAGCTGTCGAGATTGGTGTGCCGATGGTTATCGCCGTGGTTGATGCCGGTGGCAACCTTGTTGCGCAGGAGCGGATGGACAATGCCTTATTGGCAAGTGTCTCCATTGCGCTTAATAAGGCTTATACCGCAGTAGCCCTCAAAATGTCTACAGACCAAGCTGCTGTTGTTGCTCAGCCCGGACAAATGCTATATGGGATAAATACTGCCGACAACTGCCGGATTGTTGTCTTTGGCGGTGGTTTCCCCCTTTGGGAAGAAGGCGCTTTAGTCGGCGGCATTGGTGTAAGCGGCGGCTCTGTTGAGGAAGATATGGCGGTAGCCCAAGCCGGTCTTGCCGCTTTTTAGTCCAGACGGAGCGCATAGCTTGCTTAAATCGCTGAGTCCTTATCAAACAAATGGTGCCGGATGCAGGGCCCGGCGCGGGCGGCCGTCATCCAATGCTGCGCCGCTGGCGCTTAACCTCCGCTTATGCATAACGGCCGCCCGCGCCTCAGCAATGTTGCGGTCATAAGGACCGCAAGCGGGTTTTGTTAACAGGGCACGGAAGGAGGAAGATACATGACTATTGATCCAAATTTAATTGCAAAAATTGCAGCCGAAGTAATGGCCAGAGTACAGGAACGGCAGCCGGAAACAGTTTCAGCCGGTGAAGGTATTTTCCCAACCGTTGATGAAGCTGTGGCTGCCGCCCGCGCCGCGCAAAAACAGTTGAAAAAACTATCGATAGAAAAACGGGAAGAACTCATCCAGGCTATGCGTCAGGCTGCTTGCGACAATGCAGAACTGCTGGCGGAAATGGGTGTCAGCGAATCCGGCATGGGGCGCGTCAGCGATAAAGTCATCAAAAACCGGTTAGCTGCCACTAAAACTCCGGGAACCGAGGATCTTAAGAGTGAAGCCTGGAGCGGCGACCGCGGCCTGACGCTGATTGAAATGGGGCCATATGGGGTCATTGGCTCGATTACGCCGACAACCAATCCTTCGGAAACCGTGATTTGTAACGGGATTGGAATGATTGCCGCCGGCAATGCCGTTGTTTTCAGTCCGCATCCCACAGCCAAAAATACTTCGCTGGTAACAATAAAACTATTAAATAAAGCCATCATCCAAGCCGGCGGCCCGCCCAATTTACTGACCGCCGTGGCCGAGCCGTCACTGGCGGCAACCAACGCCATGATGCAGCATCCTGATATTAATATGCTGGTAGCTACCGGCGGTCCGGCTGTAGTCAAAGCGGTTATGTCCTGCGGTAAAAAAGCCATAGGTGCCGGTGCGGGTAATCCGCCTGCTGTTGTTGATGAAACGGCAGATATCGAAAAAGCGGCCAAAGACATTATCGACGGCTGCTCTTTTGACAACAATCTGCCTTGCATTGCCGAAAAGGAAGTTATCGTTGTCGGCAGTGTTGCCGATAAGCTGATGGCTTATATGCAGCGGTATGGTGCTTATTTAATCTCAGGTCCTGATGTTGACAGACTGGCCAAGGTTATCCTGACAGAAAAAGCAGAACTGGCTGCTGCCGGCTGCACTGAGAAGCCGAAAAAATCCTATGCAGTCAATAAAAACTATGTTGGTAAGGATGCCCGGTATATTCTAAGTCAAATTGGCATTCAGGTACCTGACAGCATTCGTGCCGTTATTTGTGAGACGCCGGCCGACCATCCGTTTGTGGTGGAAGAATTGATGATGCCGGTGCTGCCGGTTGTGCAGGTGAAAGATATTGATGCTGCCATCGAATTAGCCGTTAAGGTTGAGCATGGCAACAGGCATACAGCCATTATGCATTCCAAAAATGTAGATAACTTAACCAAACTGGCGAAAGCCATCGAGACTACCATTTTCGTCAAAAATGCTCCGTCCTATGCCGGTATCGGTGTTGGCGGGGAAGGGTTTACTACCTTTACGATCGCCGGTCCGACAGGCGAAGGGCTCACTTCACCGCGCAGCTTTACCCGCCAGCGCCGCTGCGTGCTTGTGGATGCACTGTCTATCGTGTGACCGGCCTGCGCTGCAGACTCCCGCAGAGGTTGCGGCGGTCAAGTCCCCGGATAAGGGCCGGTTTGGATAAGGCATTAGGCAAAGAAAGCAGGTGAGACGTATGCGGGAAGAAATTATTGCCGCCGTCAAAGCGGCAGGGGTTGTGGGAGCCGGCGGTGCCGGTTTTCCCACCCATGTCAAAATTAACGCCGCTGTGGATACTGTCATTGTTAATGGTGCCGAGTGTGAGCCGCTCTTAAGAGCCCATCAGCTCCTCATGGACACGGAAAGCAGCAAGCTGCTTATCGGGCTGAAGGCCGTCATGCTGGCTACCGGTGCGCGGCGCGGGGTTATTGGACTCAAACGCAAATATGCGGCTGCCGTAGACAAGTTGCAGGCAGAATTTAAGCAGGCCAAAGAGCAGGAGCTGGAACTCTTTTTTCTGGCAGATATCTACCCGGCCGGCGACGAACAGGTGCTTGTGCATGAAGTGACCGGCAGAATTGTGCCGGAAGGCGGTATTCCGCTCCATGTCGGTGTAGTGGTGGCCAATGTCGAAACTATGATCAACATCGCGGAGGCGCTTGCCGGTAAGCCGGTGACCGGAAAATACGTTACCGTAACCGGGGCTGTCGGCAGGCCGGCTACCTTTAAAGCACCTATCGGCATGGCTATCAGGGAACTCATTGAGCTTGCGGGTGGAACCACTGTCCGGGACTATGCCGTTATTGACGGCGGTCCCATGATGGGTAAGCTTACTACGGTTGATCAGCCTGTGACTAAAACCACCGGCGGCATTATCGTATTGCCGGCAGAACATTCGCTGGTCAGTGGAAAAAGTATGCCATGGCCGGTTGTCGCTAACCGGGCCAAGGCGGTTTGCTGCAATTGCCGGGCTTGTACCGATGTCTGCCCCCGTTATCTTTTAGGCCATAGCCTGGAACCGCACCGGATTATGCAGGCGTTTGGCCGGGGGCAGTGTAATGCCGGTGATGTTGTTACCCAGGCCTTTCTCTGCTGTGAATGCGGGGCTTGTGATACCTTTGGCTGTACGATGGGATTATCGCCGCGCCGGGTCAATGCCGAACTGAAGCGGCAATTTGGGCAGGCGGGGATTAAAAATCAACATAATGCCAAACCGCGATATCCCCGTACCACCCGGCAGTATCGCCTTATTCCGGCAAAACGGCTGCTCTACCGCCTGGGGCTGGAGGCCTATGATGGCAACGCTCCCCTAGTGACAAACCCGGTCACAACCCAAGCGGTCAGAATATTGCTTTTACAGCATATTGGTATTCCGGCCCAGCCTATTGTGCGCGTGGGTGCCATGGTCAATAAGGGTGACCTTATTGCTGTCATACCGGAAGGGGCAGCTGTGGGATGCAATCTGCATGCCAGTATTTCCGGACAGGTAGCTGCCGTGGATGACGCAATCGTCATTCAGGCAATGTCATGAAGCAGGGGGGAAGACAATGAAACGAGCCATAGGATTGGTGGAACTTACGAATATTACCAGAGGCATTTTGGTGGCTGATACAATGTTGAAGGCCGCCAATGTGGAGCTGCTGCTTTCCCAACCCCTGTGCCCGGGCAAATATGTCGTCATGGTTGGCGGTGATGTCGGTGCGGTGCAAAGCGCAGTACGGAGCGGCAAGAGTGTTGGCGGCGCAGAAAACGTGGTGGACGAATTTGTGCTGGCCAATATTCATCCTGACGTATTCCAGGCATTATCGGGCTGTACGGAGGTTAAGCAGATAAAATCCCTGGGAGTCATTGAAAGCTATTCGGTAGCCTCGGCGATTGTTGCCGCCGATACGGCAGCTAAAGCCGCTGCCGTGCAGCTGCTGGAAGTGCGCCTGGCACGCGGGATGGGCGGCAAGGCGGTAGTATCGGTTACTGGTGAGATTGGCGCGGTGACAGCGGCTGTCCGGGCTGGCAGCAATGCGATTGCTCACACTGGTTTCCTGGTAGATCAGCTGGTTATTGCGGCGCCGCACCCAGGGCTTCATCAAGCCTTATTTTAGATAACCTGAATAACGAACAAAGGAGGTATATTATGTCGACTCCATATTTCGGTGAATTTATGGGTGTAGCTGTTTTGTGTTTTCTTGGCAATGGGGTTGTGGCCAGCTCGCTGCTAAAACTGTCAAAGGCAGAAGGCTCAGGCTGGTTTAATATCATTACCGGCTGGATGGTTGCTGTTGGCATGGGGGTGTATGTTGCCATTGCCTGCGGTGCACCCCAGGCCGATATTAACCCGGCAGTAACCTTTGCCAAATTGCTTAATGGGGTATACGCCGCTCCGGAAGCGCTTATTATTATGGTGGCCCAGGTTGCCGGCGGCATTCTTGGCGGTTGTCTTACTTATTTGTTTTTCCGGGGTCACTGGGAGCTTACTGAAGATCCGGGGATTAAGCTTGCCGTCTTCAGCACCGGTCCGGCAATCCGCAATTATGGTCAAAATCTGCTGTGTGAAATTATGGCGACATTTATGCTGGTCTTTGTAATTTTTGCGATGTTCTCCAAGCCCGTAGGCGGGATGGCTCCGGGCTTTGGCCCGTTCATGGTCGCTGTTTTGGTGTGGGGCCTGGGGTCCAGCTTAGGGGGTACTACCGGTTATGCTATGAATCCGGCCCGTGATTTGGGACCAAGAATTGCCCATGCTCTTTGCCCGATTCCCGGCAAAGGCGCTTCTGACTGGGCGTATTCCTGGGTGCCGGTAGTCGGACCGTTTATTGGCGGTGGTATAGCGTTTGCCGTCGCCAAAAGTGCCGGCATTCTCTAAACAAGTAACCTGCCATTGGCTCCAGGCTGGCTGCTTTGGCAGGAATTTCATACATAAAGAAAATACAGATTGCACCGGGCCCTTGGCAGGCGGTGCAAGCCGATAAAAAAGACAATGCTAAATTGATTTAGCATTGTCTTTTTTTGCGCTGTCTCTGTGATTACTTAATGACTGTCACAGCTATGCCCATGTTCGTGGTCACAGGTATTGTCGGTGCTGACAAGTTCGCCCCGAAGGTAAAGCGCAACCAGGTTTGCCGGTGTGTCCACAGGCGCGCCGCAGGCGACTGTTACGCCACGCTGCTGCAAAATAGCTTGTGCTGCTTCCCCCATACCGCCAACAATGATATCGGTACAACCTTGAGCGGCTACCCAGTTGGGAATAACGCCAGGCGCATGAGGCGGCGGGGTGAGGGCTTCCTGTTTGACGATTTCTCCATCCGCCACGGTGAGGATAGCGAATTGTTCACAGTGACCAAAATGGGTACAGAGTTTTCCCTGGACTACCGGAATTGCAATTTTCATGTTGCTTTTACCGCCTTTCAGCTTAGTTTGATGAGACAGATTATGCAGCAATTGGCTAACAATTTCCTGCATTTGCGTTTTGGTATGACTGGTCAGAGTATCAAGACTTTGGCCGGCATCGCCGGCGGTGACTACGCCGGGATCAATTGGGAGCTGTCCCAAAAAGGGAAGGTGGTATTTCGCCGCCGTTTTTTCGCCGCCGCCGCTTTTAAAAATAGCATGGGTATTGCCGCAGGAGGGGCAAACAAAACCGCTCATATTCTCAATAATGCCCAATACCGGCATTTTGACGGTCTGGCAAAATTGGATGGATTTGCGCACATCTGCCAGGGCAATTTCTTGCGGAGTTGTTACGACAACAGCCTGGCAGCCGGTTATTGTCTGAGCTACGGTCAACGGCTCGTCGCCGGTTCCGGGAGGGCTGTCAATAATCAAAAAGTCGAGCGGCCCCCAGTTTACCTCTGCTAAAAATTGGCGAATAATCCCGATTTTCATTGGACCGCGCCAGATAAGCGGATCATCAGGCTGCTTCAATAAGCCCTGAATGGATACTACCTTTACATTATCTGTATAATAATATGGCTGAATTTGGGTGCCAATGGTGTTGAGCGGTAAGCCGGTAAGTCCTAACAGCCCGGCGACACTGGGGCCATGTACGTCGACATCAAGCAGACCTACGGTATAGCCCTGATTGCCCAGAAATACTGCTAAGCTGGTGGCAACCGTACTTTTACCGACACCGCCTTTACCGCTCATGACTAAAATTTTGTGATCAACATTCTCTAAAAAACGAGTAATCTGCTGATCTTGTGCTTTTGCGTGCTGATCATTAGTATTACAGGCCATGCTAAGCTTCATCTCCCTTTGTTAATCTGATCGTATAAAACTGTTAATTAGGATTTGGGTGCAGTGATCGGTGTCAAGTTTCCCGCAAGGAAAGCTTCCAGGGCGGCTTTGACGGTATTGTTCTCAGTACCTAATGAATACATGGAAATATTCGCTGCACTAACAATTTTGAAGGCTTTAGGACCGACATGGCCGGTAATCAGCACACCGGCTCCGGTTTTTGCCAGTAATTGTCCTGCCTGAATGCCGGCGCCATGGGCGGCTTCCAGGTTTTGCGTGTTCGCGACAGTTTCCCAGGTGTCTTTTTCCTGGTCATAAATTACAAAATAATCAGCCCGGCCAAAGCGGGTATCGACGCTTGCCTGGCAGTCTTCGCCGTGGGCGGTAATCGCAATTTTCATGGTATGTACCCTCGCTTTCTTACTGATTAGGTTATGTGTCTGCCGTTTGCTTAACGAAAGATGTTGAGTTTTTGCAATAGCAAGTCCAAGGTGCTGGTCTGACTTGGGAGCCTTAAGTGGCTTGCAATGTTTTGCCATAATATGGTCAGTTCTTTTTTGACATCACTGTGTGGCATCTCTAATACTGTTTGTCCGGACTGGGCAGCGGTGCGGAAGGTGTCGCTGTAGGGGATTTGACCAAATACAGGAAGTCCTTTGCTGAGGCACCAGGTTATCATTTGGTTTGTATTTTCCTGGTGAAGGGTACTTTTATTGATGCATATGGCCAAAGGCAGCCGGAAATGGTCAGCTAAATCTGCCAAGCGGCCTAAGTCATGCATGCCGGATACCGATGGTTCTACAACCGCCAGTGCTAAGGTTGCTCCAGATAGGGCGGCGATAGCCGGACAACCGATGCCCGGGGGTCCGTCGGTGATAATAAGCGGCAGATGCTCTGTTGCTGCCATTTTTTTAGCCTCCTGCCGGACCTTGCTTACTAATTTCCCGGAATTTTCCACAGACAGGCCGAGTTCGGCATGAATTAAACTGCCAAAGCGCGTATGGGAGATAAACCAGTGTCCTGCTTGTTTTTCCTTCATGGCGATAGCGTGTTCCGGACAATTAAAGGCACATACGCCGCAGCCTTCGCAGTTTAGCGGTGCGGTAATAATCCCGCTGTTAATGGCGCCAAACCGGCAGAGGCTGGTGCATTTGCCGCAGTGGCTGCAGGCAGCTTCGTCAATGTGCGGCTCAAACCCGGCAGTAAATGTATGCGTTTCCCGGATGGTGGCGCCGCTGACCAGATGAAAGTTAGCGGCATCGACATCACAGTCTGCCAGCACTTTTTGTGGTGCCAGACAGGCGAGCGCTGCACTGATGCTGGTTTTGCCTGTGCCGCCTTTGCCACTGACGATGACTAATTCCTTCATGTTCCCGCGCTCCTTTCAGCTTTAAGCTGCTGCCAGATGGAAGCGGCGATGCTTTGAAATTCGCCTGGTATGCAGCCGGCGGCATATTGCCGGGCGAAGGCAAGGCTGTGGGGGATTTTAGCCAGGATGGGAACCTGGCGGCTCGCACAAAAGGTTTCAATACTTTCATCGCCGGCAGCGCCGTCACTTTTATTAAGTACAACACCTGTCGGCAGCCGGAGCAGGCGGGTGATATTCAGGGCCAGCTCCAGGTCATGTCTGCCAAAAGGAGTCGGTTCGGTAACCAAGATGCAAAAATCGCTGTCTTTGACGGCAGTAACCATGGAACAGGAAGTACCTGGCGGACAATCTATCAGAATATCGCCTGCAAGCTGCAAACCTGTTTGCTTCATTTGCTTGATCAGTGGTACGGCGCTGGGCGTGCCCACCTTTAACGTGCCTTTTAGCAGGTAAATACCAGGATGAGCGGCAGCTGTTCCAGCCGTAAGCGTGCCGATGGTCTTTTGTTCTTCGCTGATGGCAGCCTGCTGACAGGCGAGCAGGCAACCGCCGCAGCTATGACACAATTCATCGAACAATATGGCGGAATTACCGGAAATGGCTATAGCACTGAACAGGCAAACGGCTGAACAGGCCCCGCACCCAGTGCAGCGGTCACTGTCAATATGCGGTACCATGACGGTAATGTCCTGTCCGGCTGCCTGCCACTGTGGCTGGAGAAACAAGTGGCAGTTTGGTTCTTCGACATCACAATCAAGCAGTGTGACTTGAGAATGGGCAGCAGCAAGCAATAAAGCTAAGGTTGTTTTGCCTGTGCCGCCTTTGCCGCTGGCAATACTGATTAGCACATTTCAACCTCCTTTGCATAGTATGAAATATATTTCATAATTTAAACAAAAAAATTATTCTTCGTTGTGACTGACAGTTGAGGCTTGGCACGCTGGACATAAAAGGTCGTAGCAACGCTGACCGTTGCCGTGGGGCAATGTCCATTTGTGGCCGCAGGTATGGCAGACAAAATGCCGTAACATAGTGCGGCGGTGGGCGATGCGAAAAGTGCCGCCATCAACTCGCAGAGCATGGCCTCCCCATAAGGCTGCAGCAATTTTTTGATGGGCGCTGTTGACAATACGGTGAAAAGTGGGGCGGGAAACATCCATACTTGTTGCCGCTGTTCCCTGATCAAGCTGTTCGATATCAGCCAACCGAATAGCCTCCATTTCTTCAATGGTTAGGGTAACTTCCTCCAGATCGCGTAAAGGGACCCCTGCAGGCTTATAATGGGTCACCGGTGGTAATTGTTCAACACGGCGTTCTTTGTGTGGGCGAGCCATAGTAATCCTTTCAAATTATGAGATATATTTCAAAATCAATATATAATAATTTATCCAGTATGTCAAGGAATATTCTTCTGCTGTCTTGTTACGATAAATGTCAAAATATTTCGCGAATGCTACTTGCCAAACCACTAACCTTATGTTATTATCTAAGTAAGCACCATCCTTATAGCGCCGTAGATTCAAGACCAATGCAGTGGTAGGAAACATTCTGTTTTCCGTTTGTTGCAAGTAGGTTAGTCGAATTGGCAGGATAGTGTTTTTTGTGTATCTGTAAGAGCGTTACCGACTGAGTTTTCCATCTGGTGAAAGAGTAGGCGTAAGTTCCCTTTTTCGACAAGCGTGTTGTGTGAGTGGTTAATGGATGTGTGAGTAACCGTGTACAGTCAATGCTATATGGATGGGTGCTCTGGTTAGAGGGGAAGGTGTAAACCTTCCCCTCGGTGTTTTTCTAAAAAAAAAATTACCATACAAGGGTATTTGTTGTTAAATAGCGAAAAAAGTAAAAAGGAAAATAACGGTGGTGTGCTTCACTGCTGTTAAGGCGACGGCTTTACGAAAAGAGGTATTAAGGGTGCAGGCATTGACGCTTTGGCTGGACAAAACCTTAAGCAGAATTTTACTTGCCTTACTGGTATCCATTGTGGGTTTCGTGCTTACTGCCGGATTTTTAACAGATAAATTTGAGGAAAACGGGTATAATTACCGGCGGCAAGAACTCAGACGTATTACCGAGGTTGCCCGGAACTCAATAGAGCCTGTTATCCAGCAGTACCGGTCAGGAGTATTGACCCGGCAGCAGGCACTAGACATGGTGCGGGGCAATATCCGCACTATGACCTATAACGATATATTTGGTCCAAACTATGTGTTTATGAGTACATATGAAGGGATTATGCTGGTGCAGCCTTTTGAGCAGAAGCTGGAAGGCAGTGATCAAAGCCGGCTTACTGATGCTTATGGTTTGCCGATTATTACTATGCTTATTGACAAAGCGCGCCTGGGTGAGGGGTATGTCACTTATTATTATCATCCGCCCGGACGCAGCCAGCCTCAGCAAAAAATATCCTATGTGGTAGGGATTCCTGAATTGGAAGCATATATTGGCACAGGTATGTACGTTGAGGATATTCAACTTACCTATGATCGCTTTCGTCAGCAATTTCAGAGTATATGTTTGCTGTTTTTTTTGTTGATAATGAGTATCCAATACACCTTGCTGCAGCCGGTTTTCAGCAGTTACCGGCTGTTACTCCAGGCTTTTGACCAGCTAAGGAATGACCCGGAGGAGCCACTGACGCTGCCTTCCTCCCTTTACCGTAAGGGTTCTGAGGCCGGGCGGCTAATTGCCGGTTTTAATAGCATGGTTGGCGAGCTACAGGAAAAAAATGCGGCCATGCAGCAGGCTCATGAGGAGTTAACCCAAAGTTATGAAGAAATAACAGCAAGCAATGAAGAATTGCTTGCTTTGTATACGCAAGTAACAGAAGCTGATGAATTGCGCCAGATAAGTGAAGAACGGTACCGCCTGGCTATGGAAGGCATTAATGATGCGGTTTATGACTGGGATTTGCGTAAAAATAAAATGGTATGGGCGGGGCGCTGGAGCGATATATTGGGTGTGTCTGACGGTGAGGTTCTGGATGGTAAAGATGGCTGGGTAGAAATGATACATCCCGAGGATAAGGCCGTACGGGAGCAGGCGCTGGCCGATCATTTAGCCGGGAAAACCCCCATGTATTCTGCTGAATTTCGTATTATGACCCAGCCGGGAGAATATATTTGGATATTATCACGGGGAAAAGCAATATTCGATTCTGCCGGCAATGCCATTCGCATGGTAGGGTCTTTTAGCAATATTAGCGATAAGAAACGGAAGGAGGAAGAAATCTGGTGGTTGGCATACCGGGATTCTCTGACCGGCCTTGCCAACAGGCAGTTGTTTATGGAACGCTTGCGGGCTGAATTGCTGCTGGCGCAGCAGGGGGAAGCCTGTGGGGCCATGTTGTATCTTGACCTGGATAATTTCAAGCTTGTTAATGATACCTGCGGTCACTCGCAGGGCGACCAGCTGCTTGTTGAGATTGCCAACAAACTGGTTGAACTGGTGGTGGGTGACGGCCATCTGGTAGCCCGTTTGGGTGGTGACGAGTTTGTCGTTTTGCTGACCGATATAACTCAGGAATTTGCAATTGCTCACATGGCCACAAATATTCTGCGTAGTTTGGCTGGTGAGGTTAATTTATGCGGGCATCATTTTACTTTATCGGTGAGTATCGGTATTGCGCGTTATCCGCTTGATGGTACAGAAGCAGGCGAGCTGCTTAAAAACGCCGATACCGCGCTGTATGTTGCTAAAAATGCGGGCAAGAATGTCTATCGTTTTTTTGAAGAGGCTATGCAGGAAGATATTATTGAGAAACTTAGCATGGAGCGTAGTCTGCGTGAAGCCATGGGCAAAGACGAATTGCAGTTGCATTTTCAGCCGATTGTAAGTTTGTCAACAGGGGAAATTGGCGGATATGAAGCGTTGCTGCGGTGGCATAATCTCCAGCGAGGCATGGTATCACCCGGACGGTTTATTCCCTTGATGGAAGAGTCCGGCCTCATTGTTCCAATCGGTGCCTGGGTTATGAGAACAGCCTGTGCTTTTGCCCGAAAACTCATGGACCGAGGTTGCCTGGACAGCTATGTTGCTGTTAATGTTTCTGTCAAACAACTGATCAATGGAGATTTTGTATCCATGGTTAAAGCGGCTTTGGCAGAGGCCGGTGTGCCGCCAACGGCACTGGAGCTTGAGATTACCGAAACCATTCTTATGGATTCCGAGTTTTTTGATGACAATGTGGCCAAACTCAGGGAGTTAAAAGCGACAGGAGTCCGTATTGCTCTGGACGACTTTGGCACAGGTTATTCTTCGCTTACTTATCTAAAACAGTTACCTATTGATATTGTCAAGATTGACAAATCGTTTGTGGACGATTTGGCGGCAGGTGGAAAAAATAAATTGATTATGGGGTCGATCATTGCGCTGGCTCATAACCTGGGGCTTACCGTAGTGGCCGAAGGAGTGGAGACAGAGGCGCAGCGCGACTTACTGCGGGAGTTCCAGTGCGATTTTATTCAGGGGTATATTATTAGCCGGCCTGCGCCGGCTGCCGAGATGCTGGAATTTAACACAGTATAATCTGGAAGGAGGGGGAACTGATGCAAATACTTTTTTGGGATATTGACGGAACCTTAATCAGAACAGCCAAAGCCGGACTGTATGCATTTTGTCTGGCTACAGAGGAACTGTGGGGCAAACCTGTGGATATTGCCGCCATTAAAGCCGCAGGTATGACCGATAACTACATTGCCAGGCAGATTATCCGGTCTGTGTCCGGGCGTGAAGCCAATTCTGAGGAAATTGCACGGTTGTGCTGCAGGTATGAAGCGCTGCTTCAAGAACAGCTGGAAAATAGAAAGGGCTTGATTTTGCCGGAAGTCAAAGCTATTTTATCCCGGCTTCAGGGGCAGACTGAATATAAAATGCTGCTGTTGACAGGCAACAGCCGGCAAGGGGCTGAGATTAAATTAAAGCATTTTGGCCTGGATCACTATTTCGACTTTCACCGCAGTGCGTTTGCCGGACAATGTGAGCTGCGGGTGGACATTGCGCGCAGCGGGCTGGAAATGGTGCGTTCAACCTGGGGAGACTCCAGGCAGCATACCATCTATGTCATTGGTGATACGCCCCATGATGTCGAATGCGGTAAAGCTATTGGCGCGTATACTATTGCCATTGCTACCGGCGGGTATTCGGCAGCAGAGCTGGCAAACTGCACTCCGTGGTGGGTTGTAGAGACACTGCCGCCGGCAGAGGCCTTCCTGGAAAAAATAACAGCCGCAAGACCATAAGTTTGCGGCTGTTTTACACATCGGCAACATCTATAAGAAATAATTATAAACCCGCTTAAAACTAATCATTTTTAAGCGGGTTTTGGTGTTTATTGCAGCGGAAAATGGTAAAATGTAAAAAAGGAGGGCGCCGATAATAAAAAACGAGAGTATTGCTACTCTCGTTCCAGATAGTTCTATTTACTATATGTTTGCAAATAGGATAAACCAAGTTGTTCGTACTTTTCCAAGTGGTTAATAACGGCAACTCTTTGGGTAATGCTAAGATCATTGACACATTCAATGCCAACAGCCTCTTTGATGATTCTTTTAATCTCAAAACTGCAATACCCGAAAAAGGACAACCGGTTTATTAGTTGTTCAATGCGTTGATTCATATTTTCCTCCAAATCCAAGGCTAAATTGGTAATTAACGTTTACTAACGTTACAGCCGCGATTACCTGATATTACCAAAATGTACATTAGATTACAGAGAACCAGGAATTAGTTAATTCTAATACTTGCTTCTTGACTTGAATGCAATGGTAAATAACTCATAAAGCATAACATGAAATAAGTTATTAGTCAACAATTTTTATTTGTTAATGAATGCGATATGAAGGGGGATTTATAATGGCGCAAATTTTGGCATTGTTAGGAAGCCCAAAAACTGATGGAACCAATAGTGTGCTAATTGATGAATTAGTGGGGGGAGCTGCTTCGTGCGGTGACGTTGAAGTTCAGAAACTGGTGTTGAATAAGCTCAAAATTATACCTTGCCAGGCCTGTGATGCTTGCATGCATACAGGACGCTGTCATTTAAAGGATGATATGGAGATTATTTATGAAAGCATAATTAAGATGGATGCGTTTATTTTGGGAGCTCCGATTTATTTTAGCGGTATAAGTGCCCAGGCAAAACTTATGATTGATCGCTGTCAGCCTTTCTGGTCGGAAAAATATGTGAGAAAAAACGATGTTTTTTCCGGCCGGCTGCGTCCGGGAATCTTCGTTGCAACTGGTGGACAGGCAGCTTACGAAGGGCAGTTTATCGGTTCTTTGTATGTAATGAAGTTGTTGTTCAAGATGATTGGCGTTAAGGGTATTGCTAATCTTACACTGGACAATCTAGATAGCAAACCGTTGGCACAACGGCCTGACGATTTGGCACAGGCCTTTGAACTTGGGAGGAAGCTAATGGAAGATTGTAAGGGGGGCGGGGGCATACTGTAAACACAAACAAAGCCGGATATTATAATCAGTAAGGAAGGGTATCGCCGGAATATGGCCTACAAATTAATTTGCATTGATGTTGACGGGACGCTTTTAAATAGTAAGCATGAAATTACCCCAAAGGTGAAAGAAGCAATAGAGAAGGCCCATGCGCTGGGACTGCATACGGTGATAAGCACCGGACGCATGTATACCGACGCCCAATATTACGCTGACCTCATTGGCGTAAAATCCCCGGTGATAGCATCAAACGGAGCCTTTATCAAAGAAAAGGATAATGATCAAGTAATTTACAAAGATATTCTGGGTGAAAGCTTATGCCTGGAACTATTGGAGATATTTCGGAAACATCGCACAACACCTTACTTTTGTACTCCGCATAAATTTTATTATGGAACGATTCTGTTTAAATTCTTTTATATTGTCACTAAATTATTCGGCAGGAGGAACAACAACCTGGATATGGAATATGTTTTTTCCTGGAAACAGTGGCAAACGGTATTGCAACAGGAAAAAGAGGATATTGTAAAATGTGAGATTATCTATAGAGATGCAGCCTTGGTTGAACAGTTGCGGCAGGAACTGGCAAATATTGAACAGGTGGAAGTTGTTGATTCTTCTCAATATAATATCGAAATTACCCGCAAAGGGGTTTCAAAAGGAAAAGCGGTAGCCATGCTGGCAGCATTGTATAATCTGCAGCGGGAAGAAATAATTGCTATAGGCGACAGCGCCAATGATATTTCCATGATAGAATATGCCGGTTTGGGCATCGCTATGGGCAATGCTTTGGCTAGTGTAAAACAATGCGCTGATTATATCACAGACTCTAATGATGAAGATGGAGTAGCTAACGCGATAAACAGGTTTGTTTTAGGGGCACAGTTTTGAAATACAATATTTAAACTGTGCTTACGCAAACGTCGGTTGTGCAGTGGTGGCAATAGAGCTAACTAAGTAACATAATTTCGGGATAGATTTTCATTAAAAGATATACAGTTTTCTGGCAAAAAAACAGCCGGGCGAAGACTTTGTTCAAGTCTCCGCCCGGCTGTTTTTTTTTATTATGTTTATGAATATTTGGTAATTTAAATAAATATATTTTGGTAGACATCCAATAAATGGTAACAATTCATACTGGAGACCGGTCGATGTGCTGGGTTGAAGCGGGCAGCTATTTTGCCAGTCAATTTAGCCGATCGTAGTCCGGGGAGACTTGGAGGTGGGATTACATTAGTTGGGAATAAGCCAAGGAATTGCTAAGAGTATGAGGGAGGTAAAATAATGAAATTAGGCAATGTGGGCAAGGGGTTTATCGGTCTTTTATGTATCTGTGTAGTTTTAATGAGCGCCGCTCCGGTGTGGGCGGGTAACGCGGACATTGGTAATAGCCCTGCTGTTGCCGATGAAACCGCTAGCTCGGATGATACGAAAGCCACTGCTGCAGATAGTAACGTTACGGAAATTGGTACTTATGCAAATGCTGAAGGTGAAAATGCAACAGCGGTTGGCACTAATGCCAATGCTGTAGGCAAAAACGTTACGGCGATTGGCACTTATGCCAATGCTACCGGTGAAAACACTACGGCGATTGGTGCCCATGCGACTGCTACCGGCAACAACGCTACAGCCATTGGTGACTATGCAAAAGCTACGGCTGAGAATAGTGTGGCCTTAGGCGCCGGCTCAGAAACGGGTAATCGGACAAATACCGTATCTGTTGGCGCGCCGGGAGCAGAGCGCCAAATTACCAATGTTGCCGACGGGGTGGCACCGACAGATGCTGTCAACGTCCGTCAGTTGAATCGTCTCTCGCTGAGACTGGACCGCGTAGGTGCATTGGCAGCCGCCATGTCCGGTTTGGCTCCCCTGGCCTATAAGGCTGATGAACCGACGCAAGGCTCGATTGCTACCGGTATGTATTCGGGTGAAACCGCGGTAGCCGGTGGTTTATATCATTATACGCATGAAGATGTTTTACTAAATGCTGCTTTCGCAATCTGTGGCAGTGAAAAAATGGGGCGTATGGGTGTATCTTTCCGTTTTCCCAAGGGTAAAGATAAAAACGTAACAGAAGCTCCCGTTACTCCGACAGCACCTGTTGCTCCGGTGGATCCGGCTACTCCAACGGAAATTCAGGAACTGGAACCTGTAGCGGTGATTTCTGAAGCAACTTTACCCGCTCATCAGACTACTGACGCGGCTGCTGCCGACACTGAAGTGAAAGGTTAGAAATGCAGCTAACAACAGCGTTTCTGATTGGAGGTAAAACATGAAACTGAGTAAATGGGGTAAAGTGTCAGTTATTTCGTTATGTGTAGCTGTGCAGACGCTTTATGTGGTGCCGGCATGGGCGGGCCCAAATGGAAACACTGAAAGTAATGGCGGTAAAGCCGGGCGACCGTATAACTTGGGGTGGACTACTAATAAAAACAACTCGGCAGACGGTGAAGGGGCCAGGGCGGGTAACAGTAAAACGTCTGTACTATTGGGAGGACATAATGAAGATAACCATGCAACCGGCAAGAAGGCTGAAGCAGGGAATGGTGATTATAATAAAGACAATATAGCCACTGGTGATTACGCACGGGCTGGAAACGGGCCTGGTGATGAAGGTGGTCCCAATATCGGCGGAGGCAATACAGGGAACAAAGCCGAAGGAGATTATGCGCAAGCCGGCAATGGTAATTTGAATAAGAATAATGAAGCCGATGGCGACAATGCTCAGGCAGGGAATGGGACTGGCAATGAAGACAACAAAGCAGTTGGCAGTGGAGCAGAAGCGGGCAATGGCGAGTTAGGCTTTAATAAGCAGAACGAGGCCAACGGAACCAATGCGAAGGCAGGCAACGGTACACTAAATGTAGGCAATAAGGCCTCTGGTGATAATGCTCAGGCAGGCAATGGAATTGGTAATGAAAATAACAAAGCAGCAGGCAACGGAGCAGAAGCGGGCAATGGCGAGTTAGGCTTTAATAAGCAGAATGAGGCCAACGGAACCAATGCCAAGGCAGGCAACGGTACACTAAATATAGGCAATAAGGCTTCTGGTGATAATGCTCAGGCAGGAAATGGAATTGGTAATGAAAATAACAAAGCAGCAGGCAACGGAGCAGAAGCGGGCAATGGCGAGTTAGGCTTTAATAAGCAGAATGAGGCCAACGGAACCAATGCCAAGGCAGGCAACGGTACACTAAATATAGGCAATAAGGCTTCTGGTGATAATGCTCAGGCAGGAAATGGAATTGGTAATGAAAATAACAAAGCAGCAGGCAACGGAGCAGAAGCGGGCAATGGCGAGTTAGGCTTTAATAAGCAGAATGAGGCCAACGGAACCAATGCCAAGGCAGGCAACGGTACACTAAATATAGGCAATAAGGCTTCTGGTGATAATGCTCAGGCAGGAAATGGAATTGGTAATGAAAATAACAAAGCAGCAGGCAACGGAGCAGAAGCGGGCAATGGTGAGTTAGGCTTTAATAAGCAGAACGAGGCCAACGGAACCAATGCCAAGGCCGGCAATGGTACACTAAATGTAGGCAATAAGGCCAATGGTGATAATGCTCAGGCAGGGAATGGGATTGGTAATAAAGATAACAAAGCAGCAGGAAACGGAGCAAAAGCCGGTAATGGTATAATCAATACAGGAAACGAAGCCTATGGCGACAATGCCCAAGCAGGGAATGGGATTGGTAATAAAGATAACAAGGCAGCAGGAAACGGAGCAAAAGCCGGTAATGGTATAATCAATACAGGAAACGAAGCCTATGGCGACAATGCCCAAGCAGGGAATGGGATTGGTAATAAAGATAACAAGGCAGCAGGAAACGGAGCAAAAGCCGGTAATGGTATAATCAATACAGGAAACGAAGCCTATGGCGACAATGCCCAAGCAGGGAATGGGATTGGTAATAAAGATAACAAAGCAGCAGGAAACGGAGCGAAGGCTGGCAATGGCATAATCAATACAGGAAACGAAGCCTATGGCGACAATGCCCAGGCGGGGAATGGGATTGGTAATAAAGATAACAAAGCAGCGGGAATCGGAGCAAAAGCCGGTAATGGTATAATCAATGCAGGAAATGAAGCCTATGGTGACAACGCCCAGGCAGGGAATGGGATTGGTAATAAAGATAACAAAGCAGCAGGAAACGGAGCGAAGGCTGGCAATGGCATAATCAATACAGGAAACGAAGCCTATGGCGACAATGCCCAGGCGGGGAATGGGATTGGTAATAAAGATAACAAAGCAGCAGGAAACGGAGCGAAGGCTGGCAATGGCATAATCAATACAGGAAACGAAGCCTATGGCGACAACGCCCAAGCGGGGAATGGGATTGGTAATAAAGATAACAAAGCAGCGGGAATCGGAGCAAAAGCCGGTAATGGTATAATCAATGCAGGAAATGAAGCCTACGGCAATAATGCTCAGGCAGGGAATGGAATCGGCAACGAAAATAATACAGCAGTTGGCAGTGGAGCAAAAGCTGGCAATGGCATAATCAATACAGGAAACGAAGCCTATGGCGACAATGCCCAGGCAGGGAATGGGATTGGTAATAAAGATAACAAGGCAGCAGGAGACGGAGCAAAAGCTGGCAATGGTATAATCAATACAGGAAACGAAGGCTATGGCGACAATGCCCAAGCAGGGAATGGGATTGGTAATAAAGATAACAAGGCAGCAGGAAACGGAGCAAAGGCTGGCAATGGCATAATCAATACAGGAAACGAAGCCTATGGCGACAATGCCCAGGCTGGGAATGGGATTGGTAATAAAGATAACAAAGCAGCAGGAGACGGAGCAAAAGCTGGCAATGGTATAATCAATGCAGGAAATGAAGCCTATGGCACTAATGCTCAAGCAGGCAATGGGATTGGCAACGCTGAAAATACTGCAGTAGGTGTTAATGCAGTAGCAGGCAATGGTGTGCTAAATGATCGGAACCTGGCAAAGGGTCAAAAGGCTGCTGCCGGTAATGGAATTGACAATGATGACAATACAGCTATCGGTCATGGAGTGGCAGCAGGCAATGGTATTGATAACGACAGAAATGTTGCAAAGGGTTATGAAGCAGCCGCCGGCAATGGCATGTTAAATGACCGGAACCAGGCAAAGGGCAAGAATATTGCAGCCGGTAACGGTATTGATAATGACGACAATACAGCTATCGGTTATGAAGCAGCCGCCGGCAACGGTATGTTAAATGACCGGAACCAGGCAAAAGGCAAGAATATTGCAGCCGGTAACGGTATTGATAATGACGACAATACAGCTATCGGTTATGAAGCAGCCGCCGGCAATGGCATGTTAAATGACCGGAACCAGGCAAAGGGCAAAAATGTTGTAGCTGGTAACGGTATTGATAATGACGACAATACCGCAATCGGCCAAAAAGCAGCCGCCGGCAATGGTATGTTAAATGACCGGAACCAGGCAAAAGGCAAGAATGTTGCAGCCGGTAACGGTATTGACAATGATGGTAACACAGCTATCGGTCGTGAAGCAGCAGCAGGCAATGGTGCGCTAAATGACAAGAATATGGCAGTAGGTCACGAAGTAGCGGCCGGTAATGGCTTCGATAACGACAGAAATGTCGCCAAAGGCCATGAGGCAGCCGCCGGCAACGGCATGTTAAATGACCGGAACCAGGCAAAAGGCAAGAATGTTGCAGCTGGTAACGGTATTGACAATGATGGTAACACAGCTATCGGCCATGAAGCGGCAGCAGGCAATGGCGCGTTTAATGACAAGAACAAGGCAATAGGCCATGAAGCAGCTGCCGGTAATGGTAAGAAGAACGATAACAATTTCGCAATTGGCATCGGCGAAAAGCATAATGAAGAGCCGGAGCCTGTTTATGCAACAAAAGGCGAAGCTGGTAAGCAGGAAGGAAACCATAAGGGGAATCGGGCAGACGTTGCCGCCGGTAACGGTTATGATAATAACTGGAATGCGGCAGTAGGTCAAAACGCCTATGCCGGCAACGGCGCATTTAATGATGGCAACCTGGCGATAGGCAGCAAAGTAGCGGCCGGCAATGGCACCGGCAATGATCAAAATGTGGCAGTTGGCTATAAAGCACTTGCTGGTAATGGTTTTGATAATAATCAAAACATAGCTGTGGGTGAAAAAGCAGCCGCCGGCAATGGCGCAAAAAATGATAACAACCTGGCAGTAGGCATAAATAATTACGGTGATGATGAGCAGCCAACCTTCGATAATGAAGCAAAAGCCTTCAGCAGCCAAGTCAATGAGAAAAAACTGGGTAGAAAAGTTAATGCTGCAGCCGGTAACGGCTATGATAACAACGAAAATGCAGCTATTGGTCATCAAACGGCAGCCGGCAACGGCAAGTTCAATGACGGGAACCTGGCAGTTGGTCATGAAGCCGCCGCCGGCAACGGTGAGGGCAATATAGGTAATACGGCAGTTGGCTATCAGGCTCAGGCTGGCAATGGCAAAGGCGGGATAGGCAATACTGCAATCGGTAATCAAGCAAGGGCTTCCGGCTCAAATAGTGTTGCCGTAGGCCATAATTCTGCAACAGGCGGCCGCAGTAATGCCGTCTCTGTTGGGGAAGCCGGTAATGAACGGCAAATTATTAATGTACAAAGTGGTGTTTATCCTACAGATGTTATTAACATGAGCCAGCTTGACCGGCTGGATAGCCGGACCGATAAGGTAGGTGCTATGACAGCGGCTATCTCCGGTTTAGCGCCGTTGGCTTATAAGCCGGATCAGCCCACCCAAGCAGCCTTTGCCTGGGGTACGTATTCCGGCGAGAACGCATTTGCCTTAGGTTTTTACCACTATATCCAACAAGATGTTTTATTGAATGCCGCTTTCTCTTTCTCCGGACATGAGCAGATGGGGCGTTTTGCTTTGTCACTACGCTTTAGTACCGGCAGCAATAAGAAAGATATCGAAACTGAAATCAGTGACCCAGGTACGGTAAAGACAGAAACCGTCGAAGTTGCTGAAATCACTACAACACCTGAACCCTCCGGATTGGTCGAAGCAGCAAGTATAAACAATACCGAAGGAAGCTTAGGGTTTGCCGGAGCCATGCAAGTTGGGGCCGGCGCTGCCTAATCTCTTTTAGCTAAGGTTAGTTATAGATCGTTCAGCTATTTGGACTAATAGACCTAGTAGCTGAACGATCTTTTGCTTGATCCTGCCGGCATGTACTTGTGCCGAGCCTTTGACGGCGTGTTAGAAAAGAAAAATACCTTGAACTCAGGCTGGGTAGAGTTCAAGGTATCTAATGACAGCGAAATTAAGTTAAAGCCTTACTTGTTCAGACGATGGGCGGCATGATAAGTCGGTCCGACATAAGCATTCAGCGGGAATGAGGCCTGGATGGCGGCGGTAATGAATTCTTTTGCTTGTTTAACGGCCTCGTGCACAGGCAAGCCCTTGGCCAGTCCGGCGGTGATCGCCGATGCGTAGGTGCAGCCGGCGCCATGAGTGTAAGTTGTATTGAATTTCGGGGAACGCAGGATGGTACATTCGTTGCCATCGTACAATACATCGACAGCATCCGGGGTGTCGATTTTGGCTCCGCCTTTTATTAGTACATTCTTGGGACCCAACTTGTGTATTTCGACAGCGGCAGCCTTCATATCCTCAACAGAACGAATGGAACGAATGCCGCTTAACTGGGTGGCTTCAAAAATATTAGGTGTTATGAGGCGAGCGCGGGGGGCCAGTATTTCGCGCAGGCCAATCGTTGTTTCCGGGTGGAGAACCTCATCGGTGCCTTTGCAGGCCATAACCGGGTCAATTACGACATTGTTAACCCCATATTTATCAATTTTTTTGGCGACAAGCGAGATGACTTCGGTAGTTGCCAGCATGCCTGTTTTCAAGGCATCAATGCCAATTCCGCCAAGTACGGTTTCCATTTGCGCTTCCAGTACTTCCAGCGGCAGGGGATAGATATCATGGGACCAGTTATTGTTTGGGTTTTGTGAAACAATGACAGTGATGGCAGTCATGCCATATACGCCTAGCTCCTGAAAGGTTTTTAAGTCTGCTTGCAGTCCTGCGCCGCCGCTTGTATCTGAACCGGCTACGGCAAGTGCCTTGAATATTCTCATAAGTAACTCCCCTTTGGTTTATGTGTATTTGTAAATATAGCTTTCAAAAAATATAGTTGTATTATAAAATAAAAATGAACCTTTTAAAATATACAGAATAGATAACTTTGATAGGTACAGTTTGGAGGATGTCATGGATGTAATTATGCTTGACTTTACTAGCAAAGCCCCCCTGTATATGCAGCTATATCACTACTTTAAGCAGGAAATTGAACAAAACCGCTTGCACGAAGGGGAGAAGCTGCCATCTATCCGGGGACTGTCGGCGAGTCTTTCGGTGAGTAAAATAACTGTGGAAAAAGCGTATCAACAGCTGATGAGCGAGGGCTATATTTTAAATTGCAATCGTTCGCGCTATCTGGTGAACAAGTTTGATGGCATTAGTATCAAAAAAAGTACCGGCTTCATCCCTGAGCGTGAGGTTGACAGGCAGCCGCCGGCAGAGTGCAACATAGTATATGATTTTGCCAGTGGCGGGATGGACATTGATGGCTTTGATTTTTCTTTGTGGAAACGCTATATCAACAAAGTGTTTTTAAACAAAGAACGCCTTGTCGGGTACGGGCATATTCAAGGCGAGCCGGAGCTGCGCCGGGAGATTGCAGCCTATATCCGTAATTCAAGAGGTGTCTATACCTATCCGGAGCAAATTATCATCGGTCCCGGGGTGCAAAGTTTGTTAAATACTCTTTGCAGTTTATTGAAGTCGGAAACCAATAGTATTGCCTTTGAAGACCCGGGTTTTAAAAATGGCAGACGCATTTTTGCCAATTATTCGTATAACATCATTGCCATACCGATGCGCAAAGACGGCATTGATATGGACAGTTTGCTGGGCAGTGGGGCGAAGCTTGTTTATGTAAGCCCGTCACACCAATTTCCTACCGGTTATATTATGCCTGTTGGTAAAAGAACACAATTGTTGAATTGGGCTGAGCGGGTAAATGGTATTATTATCGAAGATGATTATGACAGTGAGTTTCGCTATTACGGGCGTCCGATTCCGGCGTTAAAAGGCCTTGATAACAAGGAAACCGTAGTATATCTGGGGTCCTTATCCAAGATAATACCGCCATCCATCCGTGTCAGCTATATGGTGCTGCCGGAGAAGCTGCTTGCCGTTTTTCAGCAAAACGCGGCATTATACAACCAGGCGGCTTCAACCATTGAGCAGCTCGCACTGGCTCAATTTATGGCAGATGGCTGTTTAGAGCGTCAAATCCGGCGGTTGCGTAAATTATATTATGGAAAAAAATTAATACTGGTAGAGGCAGTCAAGAACATTTTAGGCAATCATGTGGAATTTGAGGGAAGTGATTCCGGGCTTCATACCATTTTGCACGTCAAATCGGAACTAAAAGCCGGGCAATTGGTGGAACGGGCGCTGGCAAAAGGCTGTCGGGTGGCTTCTGTTCAAGATTATTATTTGCAGAATACACCGGAAAACACGTCACGTATCCTCCTTTATTTCTCGAAAATTCCTGCCGGTGAAATAGAACCCGCGGTTAAGCTGCTAAAAGCTGCGTGGTTTGGGTAGTATGCAGCGGCAGCTAAAAAGACCAAGCCGCTCACCCGGCGCAAACGCGGGACAGGAGAGTGGCTTGGTCGGTGGCTGGACAAGAGCCTGATGCAGATTTTGAATCGCGGGGGCTTATGAAGCTATTCCCGCTTGATCTGTATTGACAGCGGTTGTTTTGGTTTCCCGTATTTTCCGGTAAAGTGCCTTTTCAGCTTCTGACAGTTCGCGGGGGATATCGATACGGATTTTTATATACAGGTCGCCAACCCCCTGTTTTTTCGGCAGGCCTTTATTTTTTACCCGGAGTCTTTGACCGGTGTGAGTACCTGGCTGCACTTTAAGCTGGACTGAACCATGCGGTGTGGTAACATTGATGGTGTCGCCCAGGACGGCTTGCTCAGGCTGAAGCGTGAGATCGGTTTCCACATCACTGCCCTGTATTTGCCAGACAGGATGGGGAGCAACCTGGATTTGCAGGTAGAGGTCGCCTGCAGGGGCTGCGCCATAGCCTTGGCCGCCTAAGCCTTTCAGTCGCAATGATGCCCCGGGATAGAGTCCGGCAGGAATTTTTACTTTAACTGTTTTGCTGCCTGCCATAGCGCCTGTACCGCCGCAGGCCTGACAGAGGCCGCGTTGGCTGAAGCGCCGCCCTTCGCACGCGGTGCAGACGGTGGAGGCTGCCAGGTGCAGTTCCTTTTCCGCTCCCCGGAGGAGCTCCTCTATCGCCAAACTTATTTCTGCCTGGACATCTTCGCCTTTGCTGTTCCTTTGCCGTGTACGGCTTTCATAGTGCTGTTTGGCCGCAAAATCCTGACCAAACAGGCTGGAAAAGAAATGGCTGAATTCAAAGCCATTGGGATCAAAGTCGGCATTTCCCTGATAGGTATAGGTACGGGCAGCACCCTGAGCGGGGTCAAAAGGGAATTCATCGCCTGAGCGCCAATTCATGCCTAATTGATCATACTTGGCCCGCTTATCAGGGTCTCCCAACACTTCATAAGCTTCATTGATGAGCTTGAATTGTTCTTCCGCAGCGGCCTTGGCATCGCCTTGATGAAGATCAGGGTGATGCTGGCGGGCCAGTTTGCGGTAGGCTTGCTTGATTTCTTTTTCCGAGGCGGTTTTGGCAACCCCCAGTGTTTCGTAATAATCAATATATTTCATAACCCATCACCCCTTTTGCTTCATTAATAGTCGACGGTTTACTCGTACTCAACGTCGATGATGTCATCCTCTGGTTTGCCTTGTTTGCCGGTAGTACCTTGCTGTTGCCCGGCAGCATCAGGCTGCCACTGAGAGGCCTGGCTGTAGGCTTGCTCTAACTCAGCTTTGAGTTGATGCAGCTTATTGCTGTCAAGGCTGTCTTCACCGGCTTGCTTGGCGGCTTCGAGGGCGGCAGTCAGGCGTCCGCCGATATGGGCCGGCAGTGTAGCTCCTTTTTCTGTTATCAGGTTTTGCGCCTGATAGGACAGGGAATCCAATTCATTTTTTAATTCCGCATATTGGCGGCGGTTTTTATCTTCGGCTGCATATTGTTTGGCATCAGCCACCATGCGGTCAATATCGGCTTTATCCAGGTTGCTGGAACCGCTGATGGTGATGGATTGCTCCTTGCCGGTGGCCTTGTCCTGGGCACTGACGGTGAGAATCCCATTGGCGTCAATGTCGAAGGTGACTTCTATTTGTGGCAGCCCGCGAGCTGCCGGGGGGATACCGGTTAATTTGAAACGGCCCAGGGTACGGTTGTCACCGGCCATTTCCCGTTCGCCCTGCAGCACATGAATCTCTACGTCGGCCTGATTATCCTCGGCAGTGCTGAAGCTTTGGCTGCGGCGGGCGGGAATGGTCGTATTGCGTTCGATAATCCTGGTCATTACTCCGCCCAGGGTTTCCACACCCAAGGATAAGGGGGTAACGTCCAGCAGCACGACATCCTTAAGGTCGCCGCTTAAGACAGCACCTTGAATAGCCGCGCCCACGGCTACGACTTCGTCAGGATTGACGCTTTGGTTGGGGGTTTTGCCTGTCAGTTGTTTGACTAATTGCTGTACTGCCAGGATACGGGTGGAACCGCCCACCAGGATGATTTCATCGATATCGCCGGCTGTTAGTTTGGCGTCAGCCAGCGCTTTTTCTACCGGAATACGGCAGCGTTCTACCAGGCTGCGGGTGATTTCATCAAATTTAGCCCGGGTGATTTTGGCATCCAGGTGCTTTGGACCGCCGGCATCGGCGGTGATGAAGGGCAGATTGACGGTTGTTTCGGTAACGGCAGATAATTCAATTTTAGCCTTTTCGGCTGCTTCGGTCAGACGCTGCAAGGCTTGTTTGTCCTGCAGCAGATCAATACCGTTATTTTTCTTGAATTCACCTGCCAGCCACTCGACAACTGCTTTATCGAAGTCGTCGCCTCCCAGGTGGGTATCACCGTTGGTGGCTTTTACTTCAAATACGCCATCGCCAACATCCAGAATGGATACGTCAAAGGTTCCGCCACCCAGGTCAAAAACCAAAATGGTTTCGTTCTTTTTCTTATCCAAACCATAAGCCAGCGCTGCGGCGGTAGGTTCATTGATGATTCTCAGCACATTAAGGCCGGCAACCCGTCCGGCGTCTTTGGTGGCCTGGCGCTGGGCATCGTTAAAATAAGCAGGAACTGTGATAACGGCATCGGTTAGCTTTTCACCCAGATATTTGCTGGCGTCATCTACCAGTTTGCGCAGTACCTGGGCTGAGATTTCTTCCGGTGCATATTGTTTATCGTCCACCAGGAACTTGACGGTATTCTCAGAACCCTGAACTATTTTGTAGGGAACTAATGTCATTTCAGCATCGACTTCATCGAAGCGGCGGCCGATGAAGCGTTTTACCGAATAAAATGTTTTTGCCGGATTTAAGACAGCCTGACGTTTGGCTAATTGACCGACAAGACGTTCGTTATCGCGAAAGGCGACAACCGAGGGAGTCGTCCGGGCGCCTTCGGCATTGACAATAACCTCAGGACGGCCTCCTTCCAATACAGCAATACAAGAATTGGTAGTACCTAAATCAATGCCAACTACTTTTCCCATAATACACGCCTCCTCTTTATTAAAAATTGCGGGATAGTACCTTAGCTCTAAATCCATATTACCAGATAGACGTTATTAAGAGAAAAACGAAAAAAGTTCAAAAATACCCGCTTAGCAGCAATTTAGCCATTTTAGCGATATGATGGTGAATTTTCACAGGCAGGCTAATTATTTTGACCTTTCTTGACTTTTTGACCTTTTGACTTTGTGCTTTGCCTGCCGGGAGAGGGGGACCGAGACGACAAAAGACGCGGCAGCAAGTGTTGTTGCTTGCTGTCGCGTCTTTATACTGTTAAATACTTATTACGCTTTTTTGACTTGTTCCAATACTTCCGCTATATCCGGCAGTTCGGGAATGGGATAAATCTTGACCCAAAGGACTTTGCCGTCCTCACCGACAAGTACATTTGCCCGTTCCGAGAAGCCTTCCTGTTGACGGAAGAGACCGTATTTCTGGGCAATTTCGCCGTGGGGCCAAAAATCAGCCAATAGCTTTACCGTAGCAATCCCTAATTCTTTGGCCCAGGCATTCTTGCACGGATAGGAATCAATGCTTAAGCCGAGCGGAACGGTGTTATTGCTCTCGAATTCTGCCAAATTGGCTTCTAATGCTTTCATTTGTTCGGCACAAACACTTGTCCAGGCAAGAGGATGCCAGGAGAGCAGCACTTTTTTGCCTTTATAGTCTGTCAGGCGAATTTCTTCTCCACGGTTGTCTTTCAGAAGAAAATCGGGTGCATAATCGCCAACCTTAATTCTGTCCACTGCAATCGCCTCCACATATGTTTTAAATTTACCTATTATATAATTTAACAAAACTCACCTAAAAATCCTTCTTTTACAACACAGTCAGGAGAATTTTACAGGGAATATTTTAATGGGTATACAGCCGGCTGCCCGCTTATATACGGAATTTGCCAATGGCTTCCTGTAATTCTGCAGCCATGTTGCTGAGATTTTGACTTGATGAAGCGATTTCCTGCATGGCTGCCGACTGCTCCTCAGTAGCTGCCGATACGGTCTGGGCTTCATCGGTCATGGTGTTGGTCAAAGCTGCAATATTTTCGACTGCTGCTACAATTTGCTGGCTGCCACCTTCGGTATGCTGGATGGCGACGGTAATTTCCTTTACTTGTTGTGAAAGCTCAGCAATCATATCAATGATTTTTTGGAATGCAGTACCTGCTTCATTTACCACAATGGTGCAGGTTTTAACCTTGCTGTTGCCGGAATTCATGGTCTGCACTGCTTTGTCGGTTTCATTCTGAATATCTCGAATCAGTGCTTCAATCTGTTTGGCAGCCACTTGGGACTGTTCGGCCAATTTGCGGACTTCCTCGGCAACTACCGCAAAACCGCGTCCTTGTTCGCCGGCGCGTGCAGCTTCAATGGCTGCGTTCAGAGCAAGGAGATTGGTTTGACCGGCTATACCGGAAATGGTATTTACGATCTGGCCGATTTCTTTAGATCGTTCTCCCAACTCGGTCACTTCTTTTGCTGTCGAGTTCACTGTTGCCTCGAGTTCTGTCATTTGATTTACCGCGTTTTGGATGGCTATGCCACCTTCCTGGGCGGTTACCGCAGTCAGTGCTGATTGCTCTGAAACTGCACCGGCATTTGCTGCTATCGAGGAAACATTTTCAGACATTCGGGTTACTATTCCGGAGGCTGAATCTACTACGAGGCGCTGTTGTTCGGCGCTTTGCGCCACTTCGGTTATGGAGGAGGCTACCTGATTAGCGGCCTGGGCTGATTGTTCAGAACTGGCATTCAGTTGTTCAGAGGAGGCTGCAACCAGTTCTGCGTTGCCTTGTATTTGACGGATCAGCTGTGTTAAGTTGAGAACCATGGTATTGAAGGCATCTGCCAGTAGACCTAACTCATCTTTTGAAGTTGCTTCCAGTCTTTTAATGGTTAAATCGCCTTTAGCAACCTGATTGGCGGCAGCGACAAGGGCAAGAATGGGTTTGGTGGCAATGGTTGAAAGATAGAAAGCTGCCGCACCTGTTAATGCTATCAACAGTAAGCCAATAAAGGAAGTTTGAATGGCTCCATTTATGCTGCTGGCATTGATAACATGGTATGGAACTTCGGTGCAGATCAGCCAGCCGGATTTCTCATTTTTAACATAGCTTATCAGCAGCTTTTGGTCATTTATCGTAACTTCTTCGGAACCGCTTTGGCCTGACAGACCGTTTTTAGCAAAGCTATAGCTGGAAAAATCAGTGCGTTCTTCCGGCTTTTGCATATTTTTGGTGGGATGTGCCAGCAGTTTTCCGTCCTGGTCCAGGATAAAAGCGGTAACTTCATCATTAGACAACGTCTTAACAAAGTCGTTTAATACGGCAAGCTCAACCGTCCCCTGGATAACCCCTGTTACATTATTGTTGAAAAAATCCCGTATCGGGGCAGCCAGTACTGCGATAAGATGCCCGTTGTCCTTACTTACAAGAACTTCTGATATTACCTCTGGCTGGCCTTGCATACCCAGTTTGAAGAAATTGCGGTCAGAAACATTTGTTAGCGGTCCGTCATCACTTCTTGCAACTTGGGTTCCCGAAGCACCGGTAACAATCATCAGCGCAAGTTCCGGGTATACCTTTACCGCATCTGTAACCAGAGTTTTAATTTCTTTCGGGTCACGCGAACCATAGGCGCGAATCGAGGGATTGGTCGCCATGACTTTAACCCCAAATAGATTTTTATTAATAAAACTGTCTACTTTCTCGTGAACAACTTCCGCCCGTTTTAAATTTTCCGCCATCGCGTTTTGTTCCGCGAGCTGTATGGAATTGTTTAAGCTAATACAAGTGAAAATGATAAGAGGTATTGCACTTGCCAATAATAATAAGAACGTCAGTTTTTTTCTAATATTCAAAAATATCTCCATCCTTTACAACAATATGCCTGGACATCTCGTGAATTATATTTGGCAAATAAAACCATATACCTCCGGAATATATTGATGAATAGTATGAATTTATTGACAATATGGCACATATTGATACAACAGTACCTGTTCTGGCAATTTTTTAATTTATGGCAGGAGTTTTGCTGTTCATATGGGAAATAGTATTAATTTACAAGCACTTACTATCTGGAAATGTAGAGGTATCGTTATGACAATAAAGACAAAGCGTGTAATTGTTGTCGGCGGTGGCGCTGCCGGGATGCTGGCGGCCATTTCAGCAAGCCGGCAGGGGGCCGGTGTGACAATATTGGAGCGCAATCCCCGTGTCGGGAAGAAACTATTAACAACAGGAAATGGGCGGTGTAATTTTACCAACATCTATGCCGATAGCACCCGTTACTATGGTACTAATCCCGATTTTGCCCAAACCGGACTGGCAAAATTCAGCATTCAGGCAACAATTGCCTTTTTTGAAGAATTAGGAATTGCCCACAAGGTGGAGGATGGCGGCAAGGTGTTCCCGATGTCAGATCAGGCGTCCAGTGTTTTGGATGTATTAAGACATGAGCTCAATGAACGGGCGGTCACTATTAACTGTGATGCGTATGTCGGAGAAATAAGAAAACAGCAAGGAACCTTTACCATTACCCTGGAAAGCGGAGCGACATTGCAGGCAGATAGCGTCATCCTGGCTGCCGGAGGGAAGGCAATGCCCTCTACCGGTTCGGATGGTAATGGCTTTTTGTTGGCAGAAAAACTGGGACACACTGTTATCAATGCGTTTCCCGGGCTTGTGCAACTTAAGCTGGAAGGACCTTTTTTCAAACAAATTGATGGAGTTAAGTTTGTCGGTACTGTGGAAATTTTACATAATGGCAAATCGGCAGCCAAAGACCGGGGCGATATTTTATTTGGCAACTATGGTGTCTCCGGTCCGCCGGTATTACAGGTGAGCAGAACAGCAGCACAGCTTCTTCATGAGAAAAAGGCAGTTCAATTAAAAATTACTATGTTGGACACCATTTCCCCGGATAATCTCAAAAAGCTGCTGGCAGCACGCTTCGACCGGCAATCCAGTAAAACAATTGAATTTAGTTTAGTTGGGTTGATCAATAAAAGGCTTATCCCTGTAATACTGAAGGAAGCCGGTATTGAGGAGATAAAGCGTCCTGTTGCCAGCCTGTCTGCCCGGGAACAGGAAAAAATCATGGGAATACTGACAGATTGGCGCTTCACGGTGACAGGTACAAAAGGCTGGCCTTGCGCCCAGGTAACCGCAGGTGGTGTTGCCACTGACGAGATTAATCCCTATACTATGGAATCGAACCTGGTAAAAGGTTTGTTTTTTGCCGGTGAAATTATGGATATCGACGGACAGTGCGGGGGGTTCAACCTTCAATGGGCATGGTCTTCCGGTTTTATTGCCGGACAGAATGCGGCTCTCGAAAATAATTAATCGCTACAATGTTTTTGCTATTTATTCTGCTGAAAACACACCAACCAATATTGCAGCTTACTATTGAATGAAGGCTTTAGGTGAAAGCTGATGGGGGGAGATAATGTGCTGACAGTAGGGATATTAGGCGGCATGGGTCCGATGGCGACAGTTGATTTATTTGCTAAGATTGTCGAGTGTACGCCAGCTGCCTGTGATCAGGATCATATCAAAATCATAGTGTATAACAATCCTCAGATACCTTCGCGGATCGAGGCGATCCTAAATGGCAGCAGGAGCCCTGCCGGAGCACTTATTGATTCGGCCCGGTTCCTGGAAAACGCGGGGGCAAACCTTCTGGTCATGCCGTGCAATACCGCGCATTATTGGTATCAGGATATTCAGGCGGCAATTACTATCAAACTGATCAATATGATTGAGAATACGGCTAATGCTGTAGCTTCCCGGGAAAATAGCGGAGATATTGTGCTGTTTGCCTCTGCCGGCACAGTTCAAACCGCACTGTATCAAAAAGCATTTCTGGCTAAAAACATTTCCTTGCTCATCCCGAAACCTGACGAGCAGCAGATTATATCCCTGGCAATAACGGCGGCAAAGGCGGGACAGCTGGAAAATAACCCGTATCTCGGTCAACTTGACGAAATAATGTTTGCCTACCAACAGGCAGGGGCCAATTCCTTTATCGGCGGCTGTACCGAAATTCCACTCTTATTTAAATATAGCAGCAGGGAGTGCTGCCGAATTGACCCAACACGGCTGTTGGCTCAGGAAGTTGTACGGCAGGCTTTACTGTGAAGCCTGTCCGGCGGTGCTGAGCGATGTTGCGGCAATAAGAAAAACCCTTAGACATATAAGAGAAAGAGCATTGCGTTTTAGCAATGCTCTTTCTTTAGGATCGCACCGGGCAAAGTTAGCTTTCTTCCGGTTACCGATGTTTAATTTGGTTCAGGTAGTCAAATTGCGTGTATAGCTCGGCGGCAAAAGCTTCAAAAATAGCTAACGCTTCTTTGGTACTGGATTTAGCCATTTTGTGAGTTAATTTATAACATATCCGGTCAGGCGGGGGATCGGTAAGCTTTTGAATGGTGTATTTGCTGGTTGCTGCTGCGGATTGGGCAATAGATAGGGGAACAATGGCCCACTGGTGTGCCGTCCGCAGTAAGGGCAATACCATGGGACCGTTGCTTACCTGAATGTGAGGCGGTTTGAGCGGGTCCCACCATTTGCTATGCCAGATCTGATAGGTTGGAAACCATTCATGGTATAATTCATCACTTGGATTTAGCTGTTCGGGATGAATGTACTGAACAGCCTGATGCTCCGGCAGGGCTAAACGCAGGACGACCATAGGCTCTGCAAAAAAAGGTGATAACTCGATATTTTTTATCAGCCTTTCCTGCAGGACAAACGCAATGTCAATCGTGCGCTGCTCCAGTAAATCATACAGTTCGGTTGAATTTTTGGTATAAATATGCAAGCGCATGGCAGGATGCTGACTAATGATCTTCTGATAAACATTAGGCAGTAAATATGTGCTGACACTGTCGACAGAACCAATTGCCAGTGATAAGCTGGTACGTGATTTTAGCGATTGGGTTTCCAGCAGCAGATGCATCCATTTTTCCGCCACCTGAATGAAATCTTCACCGGCAGGAGTAAGGGTGACGGTTTTTAGGCCTTTTCGCCGTTCCACCAGCACCAGGCCGAGCTCCCGCTCGAGATTCTTGAGGCGGTGGCTTACGGAGGATTGGGATAAGTGCAGAAATTCAGCCGCTTTTGTTAAACTTTGATTGGCAACGATGGCGAGAAATGCTTGAATGTCATCAATATTCATGATCTTTGTCCTTTTGCCCGAATATTAAAGTTTTGCATGTTATTAATGAAATTAATTCGTTTTACTTAAGTATAAGCACTGGCTATAATGAACTCAAGAGGCGGCACTTGCCATTTTTTTATTTTTTACATAAGTTGAAGCAATTGTGCATGGAAAATAGGAGGTCAATAGTATGGATAGTATTAGTATGGAAATGATTAGCTTTTTACTGGTAGCAGGTTTTGTCGGGGCATTTATCGACTCGGTTGTTGGCGGCGGCGGTTTAATCTCCATGCCGGCACTGATGATGACCGGCTTACCGCCCAGTGTTGTATTAGGGACCAATAAGCTTGCCGCCATATGCTGTTCTGCGACAAGCAGCATATCCTTTTTGCGCTCAGGCAAGATGGATCTTGGTTTAATTAAGTATCTGTTTCCGGTGTCTTTACTTGGTTCCATCCTGGGAGCGTACACGGTAAGACTGATTCCGCCCGAATTTTTAAAACCGTTAGTTGTGGTCATGCTGATTTTGGTAGCCATTTATACAGTGTTTAAAAAGGACTGGGGTGATACCTCTACTTATCAGGGGGTAAATCAAAAAGTGGGTATCTTGAGCGGCTGTGCTGCTTTTGTGCTGGGTTTTTATGACGGTTTTTTCGGACCGGGGACAGGCTCCTTCTTAATCTTTGTATTCTTGATGCTGGGCTTTGACTTTGTTGTGGCTGCCGGCAATGCCAAGGCGCTCAATATGGCGAGCAATCTTGGTGCACTCGCAACTTTTCTGGTGTTTGGTTCAGTCAATTTTGTATATGGTTTTACCATGGGCATTGCGATGATTATTGGTGCGATTGCCGGTTCAAAATTTGCCATTGCCAAAGGTGCTGCCTATGTTAAGCCTTTATTTATATCTGTGACAACACTGTTGGTTGGAAAACAATTATGGGATCTTTTACCATAAACCAAATGATAAGAAATAGCAGGGGACAGGTTCAGTGTTGGACGAAACACCGGCCTGTCCCTTGTTTTATCTGATGACTAAGATTCAGCTGGGATTAAAACCCCAGCTGAATCAAGTTTCCATGTATCTCTTGTTGTTGCTAAATAACTTGAGGTTCATCTAAATGAATGCTGCCGGGGGAGGCTCCAAACAAAGTCTCTAACATTTTTTCGGCAATTGTTAATTTGGCTCTCAAAATTTGGGGATTGGACTCGTGGCCAAACTCCAGAGGTGAACTTGCTTCCAGCAGTGCGGCCATAACACCGCCAAAAAAACAGAGGGTTTCATCTATGTGAATAACATGAGTCACTCCGGCCTGGTTGCATTGCTCAAGAATGTGTGACAAAAGCGGATTGGTTATGGTAATGGTTTGGCGCCATAATTTATTGATTAACAACCCTTGTTTTTCTTTATACAACACCTTGCTGATTAATCCCGGTTCGCCAAGGTAGCTCAACCGGTAAAAGCGATTAATAAAAAATTGAAGTTTTTCTAAAATATTGTCAGGCTTAAACGCCTGAATTTCAGCTATCATATTTTGCACATGACTAATCAGGATAGCTTCCAAAATGGCCTCTTTTGAAGGGAAATAATAGTAAAAGGTTCCTTGCGCCACATTGACGTGTTTGACAATGTCCTGCACAGTCGTTTTTTGATATCCGTTGGCAAGAAAGAGTTCCAGTGCTGTGTCCATTAACTCAGCCTGGCGCACCTGAGGATCTTTGGTAACTCTAGAAATAGGAAACACTCCCCTTATTTTAACTGACTGACATCAGTTAAAATATTAAAATAAAAAGAAAATATTGTCAATCATCTTTTTATTAAAAGCTAGTGGTCTGTCTACGCTTTTTGCGTAGACAGACCACTAGTCAAAGCATTCCGGATATAATGTTTTGGCGATTTTTTCCACAACATCTATTATACGTACTCCGCCGTTATTTACACTAAAGAAAGGGACATTGATGATATTCCCCTGCTCAATGGCCCGCATACTTTGCAGTTCCCGGATGCCTTTCAGGTGAGTTATCGCTTCCTGATCGGTAAGATCTTTGGCAGCATCTTTCCTATTGACGGATACGAAGAGGATGAAATCGGGGTCGTGGGACAATACTTCTTCGGCACCGACGATAGCTGTCAGCGTGTCGCCGATGTGTTGGCCGCCGGCACTGGCAATCAGCGAGCTGACAAGATAGCTGCTGTCATACAGGGAAAACTTGCCGTCTAAATGATCCTGCAAGACCAAGACGGTTTTCTTTTGCGGGATGTTCCGTACTGCTGCCTCTACGCGGGCAACACGCTGCCGGCAGTCCTGGATATATTGATTGGCCTGATCCGGTATGCCAAAAATTTTACCGATATCGGCAATATAAGTGTAGACGTTATTTTCCAGCAGGGGCTTTGTTTGGCGTAAGGTACTGGGGACAATGAAGGTTGCCACGCCCCGTGTATGCCAGCTTTGTATATCGCCAAAGACATTTTCACTGAAGTGGTGGGGCCAGCCAATCACCATGTCAGGTTCCAGGTCCAGTATTTCCTCCCGGGAGGGGGCATACTGGGCCTGCAAAATTTTTGTTTTGGCATATTTTTCTCTCAATCGCTCCAACGGAGGGCCATAGGGTGCGACTGTAGCCAGGATACGGTCTTCGAGGCCTAATTCCAGCAGGAGTTCGGTTGCGCCCGGATGAGTAACGACCACACGGGTGGGAATCTGGCGGTATGTATATTCCACCAGGTTCCCGGCGGCATCAAAATTAGTAATGGTCACAGACGGGTAGCCTGTGCCGGTGGAAATAACAGGCAGACCTTTCGACGGATCTGGCGGCAGGGTGCCGCAGCCTGTGAGCGATAATGCGAGTAAACAGCTTATCAGTAGGAAGTTGATGTTTCTATTCAGCCTTATCGGCATTGCTCTATCTCCTTATGCATACCGGTGGGTAGGATAGTACGTTATCGACAAATAGCCGGTATCGGGGTTTTCCCGGATGTCACAATCAATTTCATACACATCCCGTACCAGACCGGGAGTCAAGACTTCTTTGGGAGAGCCATGGGCAATCAGCTTGCCGTCCTGCATCACATAAAGTTTGTCACAGTACATGGCAGCCAGGCTGAGGTCATGCAAAGCCGCAAGAATTCCAATTCCCAGTGATTTTACAATGGTAAGCAGCTGCAGTTGATACTTGATATCCAGATGATTGGTCGGTTCGTCCAGAACCAGTATCTCGGGCTGTTGTGCCAGCGCCCGGGCAAGAGTAACCCGTTGCTTTTCTCCGCCGGAAAGTGTTGAGAAACTACGGTCGGCATAGTGCTCCATACCTACTTTGCGGATTGCCTCCAGTGTAAGTTCATAATCGGAACGGTTATTGGTACCAAGGAAGCTCTTATGAGGTGTTCGTCCCATCATTACCATATCAAACACGGTAAAATCAAAATTTATGTTATTAAACTGTCCGACTACAGCCATCTTTTTGGCCGATTCCGCCAGTTTGACTTTTTTGTAGTCATTACCGTCCAAGAGAATGGTGCCGGTTGTCGGTTGGATTACCCGGTAGATGGTACGCAACAGGGTAGATTTGCCGCTGCCGTTTGGGCCGATAATCCCAACAAATTGCCCTTTTTTAGCATCTAGTGAGACATCCTGGATGATGTTTTTTTGGCAAAGGGTCACATTGATATTCTTCAGTGATAAATCCATGCCGATCCCCCCTACTTATTAGAAAATCCAAGCGAATTCTTAAATAAAACATACATGAAAAAAGGTGCGCCGATCAGTGCGGTAATAATGCCAATCGGCAGTTCGCCTGATGGCAGCGCTGTTCGCGCCAGCACATCTGCCCAAATGAGGAAGAGTGCTCCTGTCAGCATGGCAGATGGTAAGAGCCGTCTATGATCAGAACCCACAAACCCACGGACAATATGGGGTATGATTAAGCCGACAAAGCCGATTACCCCACAGGAGGAAACAATCAGGCCGGTGAGCAGGGCGGTAACAAGAATGATATTTCGCCGCACAGTTTGTAACGTAATGCCTAAGGTGGTGGCAGCTTCTTCGCCAAGCAGCAGGGCATTGAGATTACGCGACTGTGCCAGGAGGAATATAGAACCTAACAGTACACCCAGGCCTGGGAGCAATATATTGTTCCATTTGGCGGCAGCCAGTGAACCCATTGTCCAGAACGTTACCGTGCGGATGCCTTCAGCGCTGCTGGCAATGTAGATAATAAAGCTGGAAAAGGCACTAAATAACGCATTGGCGATAGTGCCGGCCAACACCATTTTGACTGTGGATACCTGACTGCCGATACCTGATAGTACCATGACCAACAAAGAGGCAGCCAGTGCTCCAATGAAAGCCCAAAAGGCGGTTGGCAAGCCGGAAAATATGCCGGACGCGTTAAGCAGGATAGAAAAGGTGGCACCAAGTGAAGCTCCGGCCGATATGCCCAAAATATAAGGATCAGCCAGTGGATTTTGCACCGAAGATTGCATGGCAGTGCCGCACATAGCCAGCCCGGCTCCGGTAATAACAGCCATAAGGATGCGGGGAAACCGGATTTCCCAGATGATGTCCAGATGAGCGCGTGATGCCTGGGCAGCAATATCGCCAATATTCATGTGGAACATTTTGAACAAAATAATCTTTAAGGCCGCTTCGGGGGCAATTTTTACCGTTCCAAAACAAACCGCCAGCAGCACTGATACTAGAACGCCGGTTATCAGTACTGTTGTCCAGCCGAGAAAAACTTGTTTTTTGCGGATAACTGCATCAAAGGGAAAGGGTTGCCGAGAGGGTACTTGCATCATGTGAGCTGGTCTCCTATTCGTTTTTGCCTGGGTGTAGTGGTATTTCACGCTATTTGAGAAGCACAGAGGCGGGCATACAGCCCTGCTTTTGCCAACAGTTCTTCATGCGACCCCTGCTCAACAATGTTGGTATCATCCAGCACAATGATTTTGTCTGCCCGGCGTACGGTGGAAAGACGGTGAGCAATGACCAGCAGGGTCCTGGTTCCGGCAAGCTGCTGGATCGCCTTTTGAATTTGTTTTTCGGCTTCCATATCGACAGATGCTGTTGCTTCATCCAGAATTAGCAGCGGGGTGTTGCGCAAAAGTGCCCGCGCAATTGCCAGACGTTGCTTTTGACCGCCGGACAGCAGGATTCCCCGCTCACCTACCAGGGAAGCGTAGCCTTGTGGCAGTGAGGCAATGAAGTCATGAATATACGCTTTTTTTGCCGCTTGTATCAGTTCTTCCGGGGTTGCATCCGGCCTCCCATAAGCAATGTTTTCAGCAATCGTGCCATTAAATAAAAATACTTCCTGAGGCACTACGCTCATTTGGCTGCGCAAGGATGCAAGCTCAATATCGCGCAGATCAACCCCGTCGAACTTAATCCGGCCGGAGTTCGGGTCATAAAAGCGGGTAATTAATGAAGCGATGGTGGTTTTACCTACACCGGTGGGGCCGACAAAAGCCACCATTTCTCCTGGTGCTATTGTAAACGAGATGTCCTCTAATACCGGGGAAGCTTTGTCATAACTAAAAGTGACGTTTTCAAAAACAAGGTGTCCCTTAGCGGCCGGCAGGCGGAGGGCAGCAGGCTTATCTTTAATCTCAGGTTCGGCATCCAGAAGGTCAAATACGCGTTCAGCTCCGGCAACAGCCTGGAGGAGACTGTCAACTGAGGTAACTAAGGTGGCAATCGGGGCATAAAACAGGGTGAGATATAACAGAAATCGTACAATATCGCCGACACTTAGAATTCCTTCTAATGCCATGATGCCGCCAAAACCAACCACCACGACTGTGCCCAGTGATAGAACGGCTTCCACAGTCGGATGATAGATACCGCCTAGCCAGACAACCTTCATAACTGCGTCCCGCCATCTGTATGTCTGGAAACTAAAGACTTCTGACGCGCTGTTTTGCCGGCCAAAAAGCTGAATTTCTTTTAATCCGGTGAGGTTATCCTGCAGTACGGCATTCATGTCGCCCAAACAGGTTTGATGCAGGCTGTAGGCTGGATAAATTTTTTTACTGTAGTACAGGCTGAAAGCCACCATAAAGGGAACCGGGATAAAGGTCAAAAGAGCCAGCCAGGGGTTAAGCAGTACCAGCAAAATAGCAACTCCGGCTACAATAAGTGCACTGCTTAAAATATTAGGAATGGCGTGGGCGATAAGCAATTCAAACTGAGCTGTGTCGTTCATCACCCTGCTCATAATCTGTCCGGTTTGTTTGTCACTATAATAGCCTAATGATAGTTTCTGCAAATGATCATATACCTTGATCCGCATTTTGGCAACGATATTCCAGGCGGCACAATGTGCCCAATAGTCACTGCCCAGACGAAAAAATGCCCGGAGCAGATAGGTACAGAACAGCAATAGGGCGAGGCGTTGAACCTCGGGAATATTTGCTTTGCTGAAATTGCCTGTCAGTAAGTCGATGAGATTACTGATTAAACCGGGACCAATCAGGTTGAGCGCGGTGTAGATGACAATACTGGCAACTGCGCTGGCAAGCATCCAATAATATTCCTTTGATGCGTAAAGTAATCTTCCGATATATTTCATAAAATGCATGCTCTCCTCTGTAATTGAGGTTAATTTTTTGTAAGCACCGTTACGCTGCTCCACTCAGCTATGTCACAGGTTAATTTTAGAATGGCAGCCGGGCATGGGGACAGGAGATTGTGGGGCAATCTCCTGTTTGCTTTAGGGCTAAATTTTGTGTTCCAGGCCAAAATAGAAACTGCGTGACGGCATAGGGAATTGTCCCGGATGGCGTTGGCCGAAGCTGTCAGACCAATAGCTGGCTGCTGATTCGTACGCCTTATTGGTCAGGTTATAGCCTTTGAAATAGATGCGGGTGTCGGAATTGCACTTATAATTGACCGTCATATCCAAAGTCAGGTACGATTTGCCGGAAAAAACACTGGTATCGCGGCCGGTGACGCTCCTGAGGGTAAGGCCGGTATTGAGCTTATCCTGATCATATTCAACATTGAGACGGTAGCCGTTAGGCTGACTGGTGCGCGGATCGTTCGAATAAGCAGTTTCCGTACTGGATTGGTTTTGGATCTTTACATACGTATAACCGGCGGCTATATTCCACTGTGGCGATAACTGCCGCGACAGCGTGAGGTCAAAGCCCTGACGTTTTTGCTTATTCACATTTATATATTTGGTATATTCAATGCCATTGTTATCCCAATCCCGCCAAGCCCAGTCAAGGGCATTATCGATTTGGCTGCGGTAAACACTGGTCTGCAGTTTTGTTCCATGCCCCAATTCGGTGTTTAGACCCAGAGTTATTGTCTGGCCTTTCTCCGGGTCCAGATCAGGGTTGCCTTTCCAGTATATGGTATTGCTGTACATCTGTGCAATAGTCGGGTTTTTGACATATTGCCCCCAGGAGGCATAAAGATTGGTTGTGGAATTAATTTCACGGTTAGCCGTCAACCGTGAGGTGAAGTGGCCGCCGACTACACTGTGATGATCATAGCGCGCTCCGGCCGATAGTGTCCAATTGCTGGGGAGGCTCCAGCGATTTTCGGCGAAAACGGCTCCGGTAGTAACGCTTTCATCAATAGAGCTATTGTCATTTATTGTTTCCTGCCGCCATTCACCACCGCCAACCAAGGTGTGTTTTTCTCCTAGTTTCCAGCTTTGCTGCCAGTCAAGGCCGGTAGCCTCCAACTCATCGATAGCAAACAGGGAATTATAATATGTGGCTTCATAGTGGTTGCGATATACGCGCAGCAAATTGTTGGCTCCGGTATCTTTTCCCCATTGGTAGGTAAGTGCCACGTTGTTGTCCAGGCTGGTACGGTAACCCCCGGGGTATTCTGATCTGCCGTCCGGATGTATGTAACCGGCAAATCCTGACTCATCTTCGGTATGCTCGAATTGCAAAGACAGAGAGCGTCCGCCCTTCAGCTCCTTGTCCAGACGCAGGGTCAAAAACTCCCGGTCCAGCTGGCTATCGTTATGGGTTCTGATTTTACCTGTCCGGAAGTCTTTGTACTCAAAGCTATCTTGCTGTTTCTTTTCTGCTGTCAGCAAATAACTGATATCACTGGATTTACCCTGGCTGGTAAGATTATAGCGTTTAAAGCCCCAGCTGCCGAATTCAGAAGCCACCGATGTCCGGGTTTCACCGGCTTTGCGGGTAATGATATTAATGACTCCGCCTGCCGCTTCGCTGCCGTATAGCGAGGAAGACGGACCGCGGACAATTTCAATGCGTTCAATATTTTCAACGGCCAGCAGATCCAGGATTGCACCTGAGTTGCTGCCGCTGGCAACAAGATGACTCCAATTCATGCGGCGGCCGTCAATCAATACCAGCACCCGTTCGTCACCATTGAGTAAAGGGATAGTAGCCCCACTGTTTTTTTCTAAGGTTATGCTGCTTTTCCTTAATACATCAGGCACACTGCTGTAGCCGCCTTTTTCAATTTCTTCACGGGTAATAACCGTGACATTTGCCGCTATTTCTGTCTGTTTTACAGGAATGCGGTTGGCGGTAACAACATATTCATCCAGGGCATACTCGTGCTGGTCGGCGGCTTCCTCGGCCGGTGTGGCTAACGGTGTCCCTAATAATAAGGCACTGCTCAAAAGGGAACACATAACTTGGCGTTGTCGCTTATTCATAACAAATTCCTCCCAGGATTTTAGGATTACGTATAATATCAAAAGATAAAACGACTGACATCAGTCAATGAATTCCCTGAAAAAACATCTCTGCCAACTTTCAAACTCCTTTCTTGTTTCATTTGGTAGCCTTGTTGCCGGGGCTTTTGGTGCAACAGGTTCTCTTAAGCATTCGCCGTGCACAGTGTATATCCGGTGACTAGCCCGTGCTAAGGATTTCCGCACTTATAGGTGGGCGTCACCAGGTTTATTTTATATTTGACTGACAACAGTCAAATATAAAATAAAGTATTACATGGAATGAAAATCATTATCATTAAGATTATAACTGCCATTCGTCAAATTGGCAATACTTTTTTTTGGACATTTTTTGCGATTTACTGAAAGGGTTTTGAACCTGTTTTTATATAGCTTGTTGACATTCGTTTGCCGACATTAAAAGGACGGTGCAGCTGCCGGCAGATAAAGCAAAGGGGCAGCTGCACCAGACAAGGAGATTATACCTCTAATTCATCGACATATCTTTTTATATTGGCAACCGAGTGAGCAAAGGCCGTAGTTTCAGACGGAGACATAGGAATGTTAAGGACCGGCCCTGCTCCATGCCGGCCTACTACTGTGGGCAGACTGACCGCAGTTTTATACCTGCTGTTAAAGCTGGAGACCGGCAGAACTTTCCGGTCGTCGTTTACGATAGCTCCCAGGATCTCGCAGGCAGATGCCGCAGGAGCGTAAATAGTGCCTCCTTTTAATGCAATTACTTGCCCGGAAGCGGCCTCTACTTCCTGACCAATGCGTGTGATGACAGTGTTATCATAAGCCGGCAGGGTAGCTAAAGGTACGCCTTTGATGGTTATATTGCCTGTTAGCGGCACCATCGTTTCCCCATGTTCTCCTATTACATAGGCGTCAATGTCACGGGCATCCACACTAAAATGCTGTGCAAGATAGGAACGGTAGCGGGCGGTGTCAAGGACAGTTCCCATACCTATCACCCGTTCGGCAGGAAGGCCGGAGACTTGATAGGCTAAATGGGTCATGACATCAAGTGGATTAGTAATAATTAGTAATATACACTGCGGACTTAAGGCAACTGCTTCTTTTACGATCGCGGCAATTAAACTTGCGTTGCGGGAAAGCAGCATTACGCGCGGCTCGTCTGCCCGGCGGGGAATACCGGCGCTGATAACTACAATATCCGAATTGGCGGTATCCCGGATTTGGCCATGCGTAATACGGGCTTGAGGGCAAAAGGCCTGGCATTGCAGGAGGTCAAGGGCTTCTCCGTAAGCTTTGTCGGCAGAGGCATCGGTTAACAGAATTTCCTGAGCCAGTCCTTTTAATGCCGCCGTATACGCTGCAGCTACTCCGACTTTACCGCTGCCAATAAATGAAATCTTCATAGTTTATTCTCCTAAGCTGATATTGTATTGTCACTATAAAATATTTTGCTCGCGGTAAAAGTGTTTATACCACCTTGTACCATCCTGGAAATTTATGAAACTATAATATTGTTGAAATAATATAAGGCATGAAAAATACACAAAAAAACAGTTGCTTATTTGACAAAAGTCTGTCTAGATGTTACAAAATAAGCTAAAATTTATTTAATACAGACATTTGGTGTTTATATAAACTAATTATGTTTACGAGAAAAAGAAAAACATGCGCCCTGAATGAAATAAAGCTTTCCGCTTGCAGGAAATCAGCGGTAAGGCGCGAATACAAAAAAATGTAAATTGGTAAAAGGAATTGCTTTTACCTTAGTTGATTGGGAGGGGAAAGTATGAAAAAGGTGTTGTCAATTTTAGCTGTGTCCATGCTCCTCATTGGAATGCTGGCCGGCTGTGGCGGAGGAAAGTCCACGGAACAAGCAGCGGCAAAGAAAGAATTTGTAAACATTGCTACCGGTGGCACTGCGGGAACATATTATCCCTTGGGTGGAGCTCTTGCAGAAATTCTTAACAAAAATGTTGCCAATGTAAATGCCAGTGCGCAAAGCACCGGTGCTTCGGTGGCCAATATTAATCTGCTGAAAGACGGCAAAGTTGAAATGGCGTTAGTGCAAAACGATATTGCCTATTATGCCGTCAAAGGAACCGAGATGTTCACCGGTAAGCAGGTTCCCAGCTTGAAGGCAATTGCCACTTTGTATCCTGAAACCATTCAAATTGTAACTGTAGACAAAACCGGGATCAAGAGCATTGCTGATTTGAAAGGCAAGCGTATTGCCGTTGGTGCGGCAGGCAGTGGTACCGAGGCCAATGCCCGCCAAATTCTTGAAACCTATGGTATTACCTACGATGATATCAAAGTTCAGTACCTGTCCTTTGGCGAAGCCGCCAGCGGCCTGAAAGACGGAAATGTTGATGTTGCTTTCGTAACCGCCGGTTTCCCGACGGCAGCGATTCAGGACATTGCGGCCCAGCATAAGGTCGTGCTTATTCCGGTGGAAGCCGATAAAGCCGATGCCTTAATTAAAAAATATCCTTTTTATGCAAAAGTGACCATTCCGGTGAACGCTTATCCCAATCAGGCCGCCGATATTCCTGCTGTAGCGGTCAAGGCTATGCTTGTAGTCACCGACAAAATGAATGCCGATCTTACCTTCAATATTACCAAAGCGATGTATGATAACCTGGAGCGTTTGAAAGCCGCTCACTCTGTCGGCAAGATGATTACTAAAGAAAATTCCCAGGAAGGAATGTCGATTGAATTACATCCTGGCGCTGCCAAGTTCTTTAAATAGTCACTCTGGGAGGGAATGCCGGACAACAGGTAACCCGTTGTCCGGCTTTTTATGATAAGAACACGGTTTTATCCGGTTATTGCCGTCAGTATCCTTGGCGGATGTATCCTTTGGTTTGCCGGAGTCATATTGCCGCCACGTGTATTTATTGAGACAACTCAGGGAATTTATCAAACCATCCCGGTGAAAGCCGGCGAGCAGTTAAGTCTCTCCTTTGTCCATTCTGTGCAGCGGACACCGGTTATTGAAAATTTTATTATTGAAGACTCGGGTATTTTCATTTTGGATTCCACCGAGTATCAATCTTTTGGGGTGGGACTTCCTTTTTTAACAGAAGATGGGATTTTCCAGGCAGAGAAGGGTAAATTTGTTATGCGGGGAATGAACAGACCCCAACAGTGCTTACGTCTGCGTACCGGGCCGGAAGCAAAATTATCGCTAACTTACGCTGGCCGGACGATTCCTCTCTATAGCGTATTTCCGGCGGGAACTCTCGTTACTGTTCGGGTGGGACCGCTGTATTCACGTTGGTTTTGACGGGAGGCTTCCGTTCTGGGATGTATCACATACTTTTTCGCACAAAAGATGATGGGAGGCGAATTTGACTCAATGAAGCAAAGTCTTTCCGCTGAAGAAATATTAAAAAAATATGACAAAGAATCCGACTCACGCCAGTATACCGGCTCTATGTCCTATGTTGTCAGTGTTCTTGCTATTGTTTTTTCCTTGTTTCAATTATATACTGCGATATTTGGCGTTCTGGATGCTCATTTGCAGCGGGCAATCCACCTGGGGTTTGGACTTGCGCTTGTGTATTTGCTGTATCCGGCGCGTAAATCCTGGTCAAGAAGCAAGTTGCATCCTTTTGACTTGCTGATGGCGATTCTTGGCGTCGCGGCTCCTGTATATGTTGTCACGTTCTATCAAGAGCTTGTTCTAAGAGCCGGTACGGTGACAAGCAGCGATTTTGCTATGGGTTTGCTGGGCGTTGTGCTGGTTTTGGAAGCTGCCCGGCGGGTTGTTGGCTGGCCTATGGTCATCGTCGCGTGTGCTTTTATTGTGTATGCTTTTGCCGGCCCTTATATGCCGGATATGCTGGCACATAAAGGCGTTGATATCGGTGAGCTGGTCGGCCATTTATTCTTTACTACCGAAGGCATCTTCGGTATTCCTTTGGGCGTTTCTTCCACCTTTATCTTTTTGTTTATTCTGTTTGGCGCGTATTTGGAAATGACCGGTCTGGGTAAATTTTTTATTGATATAGCCAATGCTATAGCCGGCTGGGCCAGAGGCGGGCCGGCCAAGGTTGCTGTTTTATCCAGTGCTTTAATGGGAACTGTTTCCGGCAGTTCGGTTGCCAATGTTGTTGGCACAGGCAGTCTTACGATCCCCATGATGAAAAAGCTTGGCTATAAGCCAGAATTTGCCGGGGCCGTCGAAGCGACTGCCTCAACAGGCGGACAGATAATGCCGCCTGTCATGGGAGCGGCGGCGTTCCTTATGGCTGAATTTGTTGGTATTCCTTATATTGAGGTAGTTAAGGCAGCTGTGATTCCGGCCGTTCTTTATTATGCCGGCATTTGGATCGGGATTCATTTTGAAGCCCGTAAGGAAGGCTTGCAAGGCATTCCCCGGAAGGAGCTGCCTAAGTTTAAGACGCTGTTTCTTGAGCGGGGCCATCTGGCGCTGCCTTTGATTGTCATTGTTTATTTGCTGGTTGCAGGCTATACGCCGATGAAAGCCGCTCTGTGGGCGATTGTTCTTGCTATTTTGGCCTCTATGCTGCGCAAATCTACCAGGATAACTCCCAAACAAATCATTCAGGGCTTGGAGAATGGTGCGCGCGGTGTGCTGGGAGTTTTAGTGGCCTGTGCCACTGCCGGTATTATCATTGGTGTTGTCACCAAAACCGGGATTGGCTTAAAGCTGGCGTCAGCGCTGATTGAGCTGGCTGGCGGGCAGCTGCTGCCGGCCATGTTCTTTACCATGATCACCTCGTTGATTCTGGGCATGGGTGTTCCTACAACAGCCAACTATGTAATTACCTCGACGATTGCTGCTCCGGCGCTGGTGCAGATGGGAGTGCCTATATTGGCGGCGCATATGTTTGTTTTCTATTTTGGCATTATTGCCGATATTACTCCGCCGGTAGCGTTGGCTGCGTTTGCCGGCGCAGGCATTGCCGGTGCGGCGCCGATGCGAACAGGTGTTAATGCGGCAAAGCTGGCGATAGCGGCCTTTATTGTCCCGTACATCTTTGTGCTTTCACCGATATTGCTGATGATTGGCGCAACGGCAGGATCAATACTTTTTAGCAGTCTAACAGCCATTTGCGGGATGATGGGCTTGAGTATAGCGATGGTGGGCTATTGCATCACCGACGCCAATTATATTGAACGGGCCCTCTTTTTCCTGGGGGGGATTTTGATGGTTGATCCGGGCTTGGTTACCGATGCCATCGGACTTGTTATTTTGCTTTTTGTTACAGGCTTCCAAATCATGAAGGCTCGCCGGCAAAAGCAGAATGCAAAAGGAGTAGCTCAATAACATCCCGGGAGAGCCCGGGCTTGGGTACAGATAATTGTACAAGAGGCAGGTTCTCCGGAAGCTGCCTCTTGTGCTAGGTATTTACTTGATAAAGTGACAATAAATATACTTTGATATTGCCAGATATGATGTATACAGCTTGACATTTATTCCTATGGATTGCTACAATTATACGTGTTACTTATAAATGAGTAAGGGGAAGGTTGAGCGAGGATGAAAAATTACAAAACGATGTTGAGGATGGTACTGTGCTTAGCAATAGTCGCTTTTGGCGTGATGCTGGCCGGATGTTCCGGTGACAAAAAAGCAGCAGAGAACAAACCGGCGGACAAAAAGGTGCTGCGCGTTGGTATGGAATGTGGTTATGCTCCGTTTAACTGGACGCAAACTACGCCTGATAACGGAGCGGTACAAATTAAGGGCAGTCAGGAATATGCCTTGGGCTATGATGTGATGATAGCTAAAAAGATTGCCGACTCTATGGGGTATGAACTGGAAATACATAAAATTGAGTGGGATGGCTTGGCCCCTGCTATCAACGCCGGTAAGATTGACGCAGCTATCGCTGGTATGAGTATTACCAGCAAGCGTAAAGAAACAGTGGATTTTTCTTCTGTTTATTACAATGCGGATATTGTTGCCCTTACGAAGAAAAACACCCCTTTTGCTGATGCTAAGAATCTGGACAGCCTTAAAGGCGCTGTTGCTACATCGCAGCTTAATACCGTTTGGTATGACTTGCTAAAACAAATTCCTGATGCGAAGATCCAACCTGCTATTGATAATGTTCCAGGGATGATTGTTGCCCTGACTTCCGGTAAGGTAGATGTTGTGGCTACCGATAAGCCGACGGCTATGGCTGCCGTATATGCCAATCCCGGATTAGTTATGCTGGACTTTAAAGATGGACAAGGCTTTAAAGTAGAAAAAGAAGAAGTTGAAATGGGTATTGCGGTTGCTAAAGGAACCAGTGCAGAACTGCTGAAGAAAATTAATACAGCACTGAGTACAATGACAGAAGCTGATCGCGATAAAATGATGGAAGAAGCCATTAAGAAACAACCATTAGCGAAATAATCAGTAGTACTTAGGGATGGCAGCCGCCATCCCTAAGATTTGTTATCCTAACAGCAAGTATAACTTTCTTAAAAACAAGATAAGGGCAATATCGACTTATGCCGTCGTCAAAGGCGGTACAAGCCGTATGTACTTTATCAATCAAGGTGGAAAAAACATGACAAGTGCTATGCCAGTAACCTTTTTTGAGTGGGTTTATTTTCTTCTCCAGCAATATGGTGCACTTTTTGTAAAAGGTGCCCTTGTTACACTGCTATTGGCTGTCGGTGGTACCATCATCGGCTGTGTAATTGGTTTATTTGTCGGTATTTTGCAAACTATCCCGATTAATCCTAAGGATGGGATTGTTAAACGAGGCTTTTTTCGGTGCATCAGAGCTTTTTTGGCTGCCTATGTTGAGTTGTTCCGCGGTACACCTATGATAGTGCAGGCAATGGTTGTATATTACGGCTCGATGCAGGTTTACGATATTGATATGTCACCGCTGTTCGCAGGCTTTTTGGTGGTGTCTGTAAATACCGGTGCCTATATGGCGGAGACTGTCCGCGGTGGCATCATCTCCATTGATGTTGGTCAAAAAGAAGCTGCCAAAGCCATTGGCATGAATCACTTTCAGCTTATGTCCTATGTTATTTTGCCGCAGGCTTTACGCAATATTATGCCGCAAATTGGCAACAACCTGATTATTAATATTAAGGATACCTCGGTACTTAATGTTATTTCGGTAACTGAGCTATACTTCTTGTCCAAATCGGCCGCAGGGGCCTATTACCGGTATTTTGAAGTATTCTTTATTACTTGTGCGATTTATTTTATCATGACCTTTGCCGTATCCCGCTTTTTACTCTGGATAGAAAAGCGTATGGATGGTCCTGACAACTATGCTTTAGTTCCGTATGATCCTTTGGCTGATCCCTGTGGGCCGTTTACTCCAACGAAAGGCGGGAATTAGACAGATGGATAATAAAATTTCCGCAAAGGGCTCACAGCAGGTGCTGAAAATTAAAAACCTGGTTAAGTATTTTGGTAAGCGTGAGATCCTCAAAAATGTTAGTTTTGATGTTTTTCAGGGTGATGTTATTTGTATTATTGGTGCGTCAGGTTCCGGTAAATCGACCATGCTCCGCTGCATCAACATGTTGGAAACACCGACCTCGGGCGAGATCATTCACGCCGACCGGAATGTTGTGGAAGAACAGGACAAACTTACACTGTACCGGACAAAAGTGGGTATGGTATTTCAACAGTTTAATCTGTTTAATAATATGACCGTACTGGAAAACTGTATGGTAGGTTTAGTCAAGGTGTTAAAGCAGGATAAGCAAACGGCTATGCAAACAGCTCTGCGCTTTTTAGAGAAAGTTGGTATGGCGCAATATATTAATGCCAAGCCGCATCAGCTGTCAGGCGGCCAAAAGCAGAGGGTAGCCATTGCCCGCGCGCTCGCTATCCAGCCACAGGTTCTGTTGATGGACGAACCTACCTCAGCGCTGGACACGCAAATGGTTGGTGAAGTATTGGCCGTTATGCGTGAACTGGCTAAGGAAGGCTTAACCATGCTGATTGTCACCCATGAGATTGCCTTTGCCCGCGACGTTGCCACCAGAATCATTTATGTGGAAGATGGTGTCATTGTAGAGGATGATACACCTGATGTCATCTTCAACCAGCCTAAGGATGCGCGGACGAAAGCCTTTCTTTCACGGGTTACTAACTGAATTAACCAATAAGAGCATTATACCTCCTATGACTGAAACATCTGTCATAGGAGGTGTTTTTTAGTTTAATAAAAAAACAGCAGTAGCGTTACTTTTTGCTGGAATAGACGTTTAATAGTTTGTAGATGAACTGTATGACAGGAGGAAAACAATGAAAAGAATTTTATCAGCCATTCTCGCAATTACAGTGATGGTAAGTATGACAACAGGCTTTGCTCAGGCGGCGGGTGCTGTTGCTGCAGCAACAATCGAAACTCCGGTACCTAAGGTAATTTCGACAAAAGGTAAAATTGCAGAAATTGGCGACAACCGAATAAGGGTTGCCGGAAAAGGTTCATATAACGAAATAGTGCTACATATACAAGAGGGCACTTATATTGTGGATGCAGAGGATGGTACGCACATTCCCTTCACAGACTTGAAAGCAGGTGATGTGGTAACAGCTTACTACAGCCCGGTTGTTACCAGAAGTATCCCGCCGCAAAGCAGTGCCATTGCTTTAGTTATCGGGACACCCGAAAAGGGTAATCCGGGTCAGTACATGCAGGTTGCTGCGGTAGAGCAAAGACCGGACGGCAGCGTTAGAGTGCTTTGTACCAATTCAGAAAGACTTGTGACCATTTATCCTGAAATTTTTGCCCAGCCGGCAGCCATCAAAGTTGGTTCTGAATTAATTGTGTGGTACGATATAATGACAATGAGCATGCCTGCACAGGCAGGTGCAACCAAAGCGGTACTATTGCCGGTTAACGCCGATATAAGAGTCCATACCGGTGCCGGTACAATTGTTATAGATAAAAAAGAATTAGAATTAGGTGAACATGATATTTTAAAAACCAATGCGAATACATTAATGCTGCCGCTCCGTGTTATTGCCGAAAGTTTGGGCTATACTGTGGTTTGGAATGGCGAGGCAAGAACCGTTGAGCTTCAAAACGGTATGGGGACAATGGCGACGGTGACAATCGGCAGCAACAATTATGGCAGGTTAAAAATGGCTGTTCAGTTAGACACCGCACCGGAAATTGTTAATGGTACAACACTTGTTCCTGTTGAATTTTTTACAGACGTGCTGAATTTGACAGTAGATATAAACGATAGTCATATTTAGCAGAAACAGACAACAGGTGGAGCGTTTACCCCGCCGATAGCGGGGCAGGAGGTTTTGCTTCGTATCCAGAATAAAACAAGAAAATGGGGCTTGTCACACTAACTTTTCTTAGTGCGGCAAGCCCCTGCTTTATCGGCTGCAGGCGGGCAGGAAGCTGTTTCAGTCATTAGTCTTGCGGCAGCCCCCTGTTTGATTGAACAATGCAGTATATAAAAGGATACTATAATACAAATAAGTGCGTACTTGCCTAAATGTATCCTGGCATGTAGTATTATAGCAGAAGAGAAATTCTTTGGAAAGGAGTGACCGCAGGCAGCAATTGTTGCTAGTGCCACCAATGCCAATATCTAAATCATTGTTACAATGAAAGGACGTGTGATTGATTTGAAAGTGATTGCGTTTAACGGAAGTCCCAGAATTAATGGCAATACAGCACAAAGCTTGCAAATCGTTCTGGCAGAACTGGAAAAGGAAGGAGTCGAGACGGAATTCATCCAACTGGGCGGGCGCAAAGTTTTCGGCTGCCTGGCTTGTGGCAAGTGCTGGGAAACAAAAGATAACCGCTGTATACGCCAGGACGATGAAATGAATACCTTTATCCAGAAGATGATAGAAGCCGACGGAATTATTATTGGCTCTCCCACCTATTTTAGCAATGTGTCCACAGAAGTTAAGGCACTTATTGACCGCTGTGGCTTTGTTGCCAAAGCGAATGGCGGTGATATGCTGCGCGGTAAAATTGGTGCTGCAGTGGTTGCTGTGCGTAGAGCCGGAGCAACGTTTACTTATTCGGCAATCAACTTCTTTTTTGGTATTGCCGAGATGACTATCCCTTCCTCCCACTATTGGAATATGACATTGGCTCTTAATCCGGGTGATGTTCAAAAGGATGAAGAAGGTATCGCAACCTTCCAAACTCTGGGTAAAAATATGGCAGAGCTTTTAAAGCAGGTGAGAGGTTAAGGCCAGGCATTAGTCGGAATCGCGGATGATTAATGTCGGGCAGGCGGCGTAGTGAAGGACATAATTGCTGACACTGCCGATTAAAAGTTTGGCGACATCACTGATACCGCGGCGTCCCATGATAATTAATGAATAGTTGTTTTCCTTGCTTATTTCCGTAATTTTAATGCCGGGATGACCATATTCTATGCGGGTAGTTACATAACCATCAAAATCCTGAAAGATTTCTGATGCTTGCTCTAAAACTTCTTTGCCTCTTTCGTCCAAACTTTCGATTACCGAGCTTGGTACCGCATGGGCACCGGACATAATGTAAGCCGAATGCTGAATGATGTGGAGTAAGGTTACGGAGCTGCCAAATTTCTCAGCAATTTTTCGTGAATATTTTGCTGCTGCGAGTGCTTCTGTTGAGCCATCAATGGGAACCAAAATTTTTCTAAACATGCTATCCCTCATTTCTTTGTTGATTATCCCGGGTCATAGGATACAGGTAAATTATATTTTCCGTATGTAAGCAGATTTTTCCTCTTTTTGGCGGTTCTGTAATCTGACGTAAAAGGCTCTCAGATAGGGTGCTATTCAACATAAAGAAACCGCCGGCAATTAGTTACAAACTAATGTCGGCGGTTCTGCTGGTTATCGGCGTATTATTCGTCTGCGTCTTCGTCCTCCGCCAGCTCACTCATTACCTTGACTTTATGTCCATAGCCGCCAGGCCGGACAAACCCACCGGGGCCAAAACCGCCAAAGCCGAAGCCGCCAGGTCCGAAACTACCAGGGCCGAAGTTACCAGGACCGAAGCCGCCGGAGCCAAAGCTGCCAGGTACATGATTTCTGCAACGCGGGCATATATGATGAAACTGGGGTTCATATTCAAAACCGCATACGGAACAAACCTTAACTACTATACGACAGCATACTTCATAAATTTTGAATTTTTCATTGAATTTTCCTATACATTTTGGTGGTTTACAACCATGATGCATAGGTCTATCTTCATTACAACGCTCCACACATGCAACCTCCTTTATGCTTTTTAATACATTATATGTTAACTTTTATTTTATGTTACAATAGGAAAATAGAACTCTTGTCAGGAAGGCTATCTCTGGGAGAAAAGAGCAAACAGATGCGTGTTGATATGCAGCTGTCTGCTCATGAGCCTAATCGTACAGTGATTGCTTCAGTTTTTGCTACTTTTCAAATTCTGTGGCAATAAAGGTAATTGGTCCGATAACTGTCGCCGCACTGCCGACATCAAGAAGTTCTGCGGTGAGAAAATAGCTGGGCGGCCTTGAGGACCGTAAATCAAAGTTGCTATCGACATGAGTAAAGCTGGTTACCTTTCTGTTGTCAAAATCGCTTTCGCCGCTGTCAACGACACTGAAAATTAAATTACCTGTTGCAGGGCTGCCGCGCCAAATTTTAAATAACACATTGACTCTGTCTATTCCTGTGCCATTAGTTACCGCCAGCCAGCCGACAGTTGCATTCAAGACTACGGCTCTGCCGCAATCAAAGTTGGAACGCAGGGTAATAGAGGCCAAAGGTGTAGGAGTTGGCGACAAGGTAAGCGGTATCGACACACTCCCGGTTGTGTTGTTGCGTAATACGTAAAATCTAACATTATTAATCTCGACATCATGACCCATCAGAAGTACCTCCTTACTATATTCTATTAACATAATATTAATTACTGAGGCTAATTGTTACAAATTACTTTATTTTGCAGAACATTGAATTTGGAGGAAACATGAATATGTTAACAATACGAAATGTAAAAAAAGAAGATTTACCTGAGCTTGTAGTCATTGAGCAGCTTTGCTTTTCACCGGCAGAGGCTGCGACGCGAGCAGCGTTTGCAAGACGCATTCAATTTATTCCGGATAGTTTTTTTATAGCGGAAGAGAATGGCAGCATCATCGGCTTAGTGAACGGACCGGTCATTAACACCGCTTTCATTACTGATGACTTGTTTGGTGATATAAAAGAAAATCCTGCGTTTGGCGGCCATCAAAGTATTTTAGGATTAGCGGTGGCCCCAGCCTTTCAAAAACGGGGTATAGCTTCAAAGCTGCTTACACATCTCGAAAAAGAAGCAAGAATGAAGCAACGTGAAACGATTACCCTTACCTGTAAGGAGAACTTAATTCATTTCTATGAAAGTCACGGGTATCTCAACAACGGTGTTTCAAGCTCTGAGCATGGTGGAGCCATTTGGTACAACATGAGTAAAAAGCTGTAATAAATATCATTTCCAGACCTATTCGCGCGCAGGTGTATATGCAATTAAAACAAGCTGGGCAGGCCTCTTATGACAGACACAATTGATGTAGGAGGCTTGTCTTTATAGTTTTGGCAAGCCTGTTATTCTCCCCTTTACTCATCAATAAAATCTGTCAATTCCTTATTGAACTTATCACACTCGTCATAGAATAATCCGTGACCGCTATATTGGAACGGCACAAGCTTGGCGTTTCTAATTCCTTTCTTTTGGGCAAGCGCCAATGGGAATAAACAAACTTTGTCATGAATGCCATGCAGAATTAAAGTAGGAACATGGATTTTTCCAAGATCAGAAAAAAGTTCCTCATCCAGCCAGGCAGCCGCAACCGCCGCGGTGGACCAGCTTGCTGCCTGCAGCCCCAGGTTGAAGAACCAATCTGAGAGAGGCTGGGTTATATGCTGAAAGAAAAACATATTTCCAAATCCCCGTAACATTTCCGGACGGTCAGTATAGGTCCCCTGAATGATTCGGGTTACATCTTCCCGCTGTAATCCGTAAGGGAAATAGGGACGCTGGATCAGGCTGGGAGCCGCAGCTGCAAACAGGGCTAGCTTGGATACCCCGAATCCTCGGTGGCGGGCCATGTAGCGGATGGCAATTGCTCCACCGGTGGAATGGCCTGCAAGTGTAAAGTCGTGCAAATCGAGTGCTTCTACCACACAACGGATATCATCTGCCAAGGTATCGTAGTCGTAGCCTCTCCAGGGCTTATCGGAATTGCCGAATCCCCTGGTGTCTACACCAACGCATCGATATCCCATCTTGGGAAGCTGGTTAAACTGATATTCAAACATCTGATAGTTTGCCGGCCAACCGTGTATAAATAAAATTGTTTTATCGCCTTCCGGGTTAAGGTCCTCTACATAAACGTTTACGTCCGATTCTACGTCAATATATAATCCCACATAAAGGCCTCCTTTAAGTTTTAATTCCTTAGATTATGTTATGCGCTTTGTAGTAGCCGGGTGATATCTGTTATGCCTGAGAAGCGTAAACACGGTCCACGTGATACTTTGCTGTTTGTTTATCCGATGACTAAGATTCAGGTGGGGAAGGGAATAGAACTTTTTTGTTGAAAATAATAATCTAAGTTCTTTTTATTTAGTTGCAGCAATAATCCTAATTTATTTATTCAAATGGAGGTAGCAATCCTATGGCAATATCTCAAACTACAGAAGTTGTAAGAATTCGCAGCCAGGTTTTAGAAGAAATTACAAAAATGGCATATGAGAACCGTCTGGAAAAAGACATTGTGAATGTGAGGGATATTATCGTATCTGAGGAGGGGCCCCGTTATCGGTGCTGTATTCATAAAGAGAAAGCGGTGTTGCGTCAACGCATTAATCTGACTTTGAGTCAATCGTTGAAGCTGTCTCAGGAAGAAGCCGCAGCGGCGGCTATGGCCGGCAAAGTGGAAGACATGCCTCTTATTACGGTAATGCCGGAAGCTTGCGACCAGTGCCCGATAGACAAATATTTGGTTACCGATGCCTGCCGCAATTGTTTGGCGCATAACTGTATCCACAGTTGTCCTAAAGCAGCCATTATGGTGGTACAGAACCGGGCCTATATAGATAAAAGCCGTTGTGTGGAATGCGGCCTGTGCAAAAAATCCTGCCAATATGGCGCCATTATTGAGATAAGTCGACCGTGCGAACGGGTATGTGCCGTCAAAGCTATTGTTGCCGGTGGTGACCGTAAGGCAGTAATTGACCAGAAAAAGTGCGTTGAGTGCGGATCATGCCGGGAAGCTTGTCCTTTTGGCGCTATCGGCGATAGTTCTGCAGTAGTCCAGGTTATCCAGCACATTCTAAACGGCAAGCAGGTATATGCTATGCTGGCACCGGCTTTTGCCGGACATTTTGGTCCTAAAACTAAACCAGGCCAAATCGTTGAGGCAATTAAACAGTTAGGTTTTTATGCGGTCCAAGAAGTGGCCTACGGAGCCGATATTGTAACCCTTAACGAAGCCAAAGAATTTTTGGCAACTGTGCCTGAACAGCGTCCATTTATGACCTCATCCTGCTGCCCGGCTTTTGTTACTATGATAGAGAAGCATTTTTCAGATATAAAAGACAGAATATCCTCTACTGTTTCACCGATGCTGGCAACAGCCCGGCTGATTAAAGCCAATAACCCGGCCGCGGTTACCGTTTTTATCGGGCCCTGTATTGCCAAAAAGGCGGAAGCCCGCAAGCATGCCGGATTAGTGGACTATGCCCTTACTTTTGAAGAACTGACCGCTATGTTTACCGGCAAGGGAATTGAACTTGATTTGGTGCCTGATAAGGGTTTTGAGTCGGCCGCTTCAGGTACTGGGAACGGCTTTGCCTGTGCCGGTGGATTGGTGAAAGCAGTCCAGTCAGCAGTAGCCGGGCTTGATCCTGCAGCTGTCGTCAAACCTCTTAATGCCGAAGGAATTGAGAATTGTGCGGAGGCTGTTCAGCAGCTCCAGGCTGGCAAAGTAGAGGCAAATTTCCTGGAAGGCATGTCGTGTTACGGCGGCTGCATTGGTGGTCCCGGTGGGCTGGCCAATGTCCGGGTAGCTAAAAAGCTGGTGGATAACTTTACTCAAAAATCCGCAGCTGCCACCGCTTTGGACAATGAATCGGCCGCTATTGACAACGAAAAGATCGGACACTGGCATTGCCGATAGCAGCTATCATAAAAAAAACAGAGATGCTCCCGCTAATTTGGCTGAATCTGGCAGGTGCTTTCTGTTTTTCTAGCAATAAATATCCGGCACTCAAGCGGGCTGTCTTGTATTGGTATAAAGAGCGGGTAATACTAAATACAACAGACTAACAGACGCAAAGGAGATACGATGATGGAGGAAAATGCAATAGCTGAAACAGGCTGGAATCTGGACAACAGTTATGCCGGCCTGCCGCAAGCATTTTTTAGCAGCCTTAATCCAACCCCTGTACGCTCACCTAACCTGGTGTTGCTTAATCATCCTTTGGCAGCATCCCTGGGTCTGAATGTCCAGGTACTGCAAAGCCAAGCTGGCGTGGCCGCACTTGCCGGCAATCGTATCCCTGACGGTGCTTTGCCGCTTGCTCAAGCATATGCGGGTCATCAATTCGGGCAATTTACGATGTTGGGAGACGGCCGGGCGCTATTGCTTGGCGAACAGATCACTCCCCAGGGTGAACGGTTCGATATCCAGCTCAAGGGTTCAGGCAGAACTCCCTATTCCCGCCGGGGTGACGGGCGTGCGGCACTTGGACCGATGCTGCGTGAATACATTATCAGCGAAGCCATGCATGGGCTGGGTATTGCCACCACCCGCAGCCTGGCGGTGGTAACAACCGGTGAGCCGGTGCTCCGCGAAACCGCACAGCCTGGCGCAATTATGACCCGTGTGGCGGCAAGTCATCTACGTGTCGGGACTTTTCAATATGTTTCGAACTGGGGTACCCTTGAGGAGCTCCGGGTTCTGGCTGACTATACCCTAAAGCGTCATTTTCCCAACATTGAAACCGATGGGAATCGATACCTTGTGCTGCTCCGGGAAGTGGTCAGGCGTCAGGCGCTACTGATTGCCAAATGGCAACTGGTGGGCTTTATCCACGGAGTAATGAATACCGATAACATGACCATTAGCGGGGAGACCATTGATTATGGCCCTTGTGCCTTTATGGATACCTTTGATCCGGCGACCGTCTTCAGCTCTATTGACGTTCAAGGCCGCTATGCCTATGGCAACCAGCCGCAGATTGCCGGGTGGAATCTTGCTCGCTTTGCTGAAACCCTATTGCCGCTGCTGCATGCCGAGCAAGAGCAGGCTGTTAAACTGGCCCAGGATGCGATTGCCGATTTTGCTGAGTTGTATCACCGCAATTGGCTTGCGGGAATGAGAGCGAAACTGGGAATAGCTAACCAAGAGGCACTGGATACGGCTCTCATTACCGAACTTCTCCGTATCATGCAGCAGTATCGTGCAGACTATACCAACACCTTCCTGGCGTTAACTTTTGCAAAACCGGAAGATACGGTCCTGTTTGGCACCGCCGAGTTTGCTCAGTGGTATGAACTATGGCAGGCGAGACTAGGCAGGCAGCAAGAATCAAAAGCGGCCGCTGACCAGTTGATGCGCAGCCACAACCCTGCGGTAATTCCTCGCAACCATCGTGTCGAAGCCGTACTGGCAGCCGCAGGGCAAGGAGATTACAGCCCGATGCACCGGTTCCTGGATGTCCTGGCAAGCCCTTACGCACACTCACCGGAACAAGCTGCTTACTCCAAGCCGCCTGAGCCATCAACCCTTCCTTATCAAACCTTTTGCGGTACCTGATATGAGTTAAGATGAGTCAAGAGACGGCCCCCTTGAGTCAGGGAACGGTTCTCTGACTCATTTTGTATTTTTGAAAAAATGTGATAGGCATACTGATTCTAAGAAAAATCTAAAAATTATCAGGTAAAATTTTCTTAGTAGATAATTATATGGGTAAGTTACTTACCTCAAAAAAAAGAGCTTGGTAGAACAGTTATAATTTAAAGGAGGAGTTACAATGAAAAAGAGTTTACTTATTTTAGGGGCGTTCGTTACTTTGAGTGCAGGGACGGCTTTTGCCGCACCGCTTAACAATCTGGATAACGGACAAACGGCAGTGGGGGTAAGTGGTGATACGGTCTATATTGAACATAAGCTTGCAGACCGTTTTACGATTGGCTATCAATCCATTGACCGTGATTACTATGGTGATATGAAAGACTTTTATGGGCAATATCAGTTTTCTAATAATCTCAAAGGCATAATTGGCCACCGGGATTTTGATTATAATGATTCATCCATGTATCTCGGCCTGGGTTTGCAGGGGCCGTTGGCGCCAAAGCTTGATGGTTTTGCTGCTTTCATAGCTGGTGATGAATTTAACGAAGTACAAGTAGGTGCCGGCTATCAAATAGCTGCCAATGTTGATCTTAATCTTACATACACCAATTTCATGCCTGATCATGGCAGGGATAAAGATGAATTTGCCATTGGTGCAACCCTTAAGTTTTAAAGCCGGACGGGTGTAGTAATCTATACAACAAATCCACCGTTCCCTACACAGGGACAACGGTGGATTTATTGTTCCCCTTGCCGGTTTATCCAAGGTTCAGGTAAGCGGATAAGTCCTTGGAAGGGATCACTGGGGATATTAAAATAAAGATTTCGCAACCGGCTCGTTGGAACTATGGGGGACAGGTTATTAAACCTGTCTTTTTAAAATCATTGAAAATAATTATCATTGGTGTTAGAATATAAATATCGTTACAATATGCTTTATGAGTTCAGGCAGGTTCTTGGTTTTTTCGTAAAATAATATGAGGAAGTGTTAACACATGTGTACTTCGTGTAATGCAGCATTCACAATATTTTCTGTTGAAATTGTTACAAAAGAGCCGGTTAGTACAAATACGGAATTATATAAGGAAATGGCTCGCAGATTATTTCAAAACAAAGTAATTTCAAATCTTCACGTTGGCAACAATAAAGCCTATACTGTTAATGACAGGCAAATATTTGGGTTCGATCTTCATTTGGCTAATGCCAATAACCCTCTTACGGTAACTCTTGCTAATATTGAGAAGGCACTGAGCGGGGTCCTGGACGATTTTGAGGACTATGATGAGCTGAAGATAGAACTGAATTAAATGTTACAGCTAAGCATCCTGCGGGGTGCTTTTTATAATTTTTTCAATGAATATCGGAGAGTTCGTGGGAGGCGGAAGCGAAAGAATAGGAGAAGCCCATATTTTTAATTGCAGCTATGATAATTTAACAGGAAAAAGCATATGAAATACAGAATATTAATTATAGCCATGTATCTTTCGCACAGAAAGTTATGGTTATTTTTGCGTAATGGCAGCTATATAACTGCAATATAGAATCAGCAGGGGAGTGGCGTATTGTGCGTAGATTAATTTATTTCATAGCGATCATTAATTTTTTTCTGATTTGCCTGCCGGCAAATTCATATTGCTATGCGGCCGAATCCAAGCTTGAGCTGAACTGGGATTACCTGACTCCACACTCAAGTGACCGCGATCTTGATACGGTATCACTACATATACTAGAAAAAATTTCTGAAAAAAAGAATAAGTCCATTTATAGAGGCATTACAATAACCCGGCCGCGCGGGGATGTAACCTTAAAGTACCGAGAGCCTCAAGACAGTTCCGCGGTCGGCATCGGGCCTATTTACATGATTCGCGATGAAAAATATCACTCAGGCAAACTAGCGGCAGCATTAGAGATGAGTGGCGGCGTTATCCTATATGATAAAGTATTTCCCGCCGGAGGAAGATATTATAATTTTATGTGGCGGATTGGACCGACATTCAGTTATAAAATCAGTGAAGACTCTTCACTGAATCTCGGATATATGTTCATGCATGTTTCTAATGGTTTTAAAACCCATAATCCCGGGTATGACGCCCATGGAGTTTCCTTTGGTTTTGTAACAAAGTTCTAATTGCCACATGCGTGCAATTGCACCTGGATAGGATTGTATTAAAAAAGTATTGACCTTTACCGGTAATCAGTGTATATTTGAATTACTAAATAATAGAAGATATTAATTGACACAACAACAATAGTGGAAGGGGCGGGGTCATTGAAAAAAGAAGATGATAAACGTAAAGTTGAGGAAGTTTTGGTTTGTGAAGAATCACGTTGTGACAGTGAAGATACCAGTTGCCCGGAACACTGTGAACTAGTTGAAAAGAATGTTCCAGAAAAATAGAATTTGACTATAAGCTGCCTTTGAAACAGGCAGCTTTTTTTTGTTTTGGGTAAGGCAGGATATTATTCTTTTGCCGTCATTATGATATAATTAGAAATTAACTATAGAACAAATGATATGGATATAGGCCGAACAATAGGATACCATGCTTTTGCAAATGCTGGTATATTAAAGGGGGGTAACAATGAATGAATTTAGCTTGCTCTCAAGAAACTTTGTTTTAGTTTGTCTTTCCGGCTTTTTATATTTCGGCAGCTTTTACTTATTACTGCCGACAATCCCGCAATTTGTAGCAGAATTGGGAGGAACAACAAGTCAGATCGGGATCGTGGTCGGAATTTTTACTATGGCCTCTGTTATCTTACGACCCTACTTCGGCAAGCAAGCCGATGGCTACGGCCGGAAGAAAATGATGCTATTGGGTGCCGGCTTTTTTTCATTACTATTTGTGCTATATGGGCAGATACAACAGGTTGTTCCGTTGTATGCATTGAGAACATTTCATGGTATTGCCCATGGTTGTTATTTAGCTGCCGCCTTTGCTTATGTTGCAGATTTAGCCCCCCATAACCGGCGCGGAGAAGTCATGGGGGTTTATGGTGTGGCCAATGTGGTGGCGATGGCACTTTTCCCTGCCTGGGGTACTATGATTATCGCGACAACGCATGATTTTTCTCAGTTATTCCTCTATTCTTTCCTTACCGCCGCCGCAGGCTTTTTAGCCACTTGCTTCATTGATGAAATCAGGCCGGAAGCCGGCAATAAACAAACCATCAGTATTTGGGCAGTTGCCCGCCAAAAAGCGGTTATGGTTGCTTCAATGACTTTTTTTGCGGCGGCCACTTTATATGGTGCAATAATCACCTTTTTGCCTGTATATGCACCCAAACAGGGGATAGTTAACTTTGGCGTATTTTTTACAACCTACGCAATCTTTACGCTAATCAGTCGGGTATTAGCCGGAAAGCTGTCTGACCGTTACGGACGGCGGAAAGTAATTCTTCCTTTCCTGGCGCTTTTGGCGATAGCCGCTTTTCTACTGCCATTTTTAGAAAGTGTAGAAATGCTGATTATAATAGCCGGGTTCTTTGGGTTGGGATTTGGTGCATTTATGCCTGCACTCAACGCTTTTGTGGTAGACCGGACATTACCTCATGAGAGAGCAAGCGCACTGGCTTTTTTTACTTCGTTTATGGATATTGGCATTACCACCGGGGCAGTGATACTCGGAATTGTCGGAGAGTACTGGGGATACGGGATAATGTATGGTGTGGGCGGATGTATTATCTGTTTAGGATTTATCGGGTTTTCCCTTGGCTCAAAAGAAGCACAGCGCAATATATAATCAAATCCTGCATCCATATGATAATGGTGCAGGATTTTTATTTCCATAATCGAAGGTGTTAGAGATTGCATAAATAGATGGGAGTGTAAACTATGGAAAAAATAGTTCTTGCAGAGAAATTTAATCTTTTTACAGAGCATTGGAGTCCTAAAATTGTCGCTGAATTAAATGATTCCTATATCAAGCTGGCCAAATTAAAAGGAGAATTTGTTTGGCATCACCATGATGAAGAGGAGGAACTGTTTTTTGTTGTAAAAGGAACATTATTAATAAAATTCAGGGATAAAGAGGTATTGCTGAATGAAGGTGAATGTATTGTCATTCCCAAAGGCGTTGAACATCTTCCTGTTGCAGACGAGGAAGTGCATGTAATGCTTATTGAGCCGAAAACAACGTTAAATACTGGTAATGTGGTAAATGAAAGAACAGTTAAAGCCTTGAACAAAATATAATTCGTAAACAATATGAAATCCAATGAAGTTTTAAAAACTTTATTGGATTTCATATGTTTTTTGTCTCTAGTTAGTTATACCCTGAATTTTCTGATGGTTTCATTAAGAGCAGTAGCCAATTCTGCCAGTGCTTCTGCGCTGCTGCTAATTTCGCTCAGACTGGCGTTCTGTTCTTCAGCTGCCGCTGCCACTGTCTGAGTGCTGGCATTGGTTTTCTCTGATACTGTGCTGATATTCTGCACATTGGCTACAATGGCCTGCATACCTTTGGCCGTCTCTTCAACGGCATGGGTGATCTGTTCCATACCGGACTGTGTTTGTGCCAGTTTTTCAACAATGGCTTCAAACCCTTGCTCGGTTTCTGCGGCAGCAAGTTTTCCGACCTCAACCTCTGTATTCGCCTTATTCACCACATTAACGGAAAAATCAATATCTGTGGTCATCTGGCGGATGATTTCTCCGATATTCCGGGTTGCATCAGCACTCTGTTCCGCGAGTTTCCGTACCTCTTCCGCCACCACAGCAAAGCCCCGGCCTGCCTCACCCGCACGAGCGGCCTCTATGGCAGCGTTAAGAGCAAGCAGATTGGTTTGACTGGCAATATTGCTGATTACAGTAATTATATCCTGTATTTTTGCAGAGCCGGCTACTAGTGAATTAGCTACCTCTTTAATATCCTGCATTGAACTTTCAATGGTTGTATTTTGTGCAACCATTTTCCGGATAAGCAGCATGCCGCGATTGGCATCGGCAACCGCCTCCTGTGTACCATGATTTACCTCGGCAGCGCTGGCGCTCATCTCCTGGGTGCCGGCGGTTACTTGCTCAATGACAGCCGATATCTCTGTAATATTAGTGGTATTCTCGGATGACCCTGCCGCAATCTGCCCGGTAGTATCGGCAATGATCCCGGAGGTGCGCAACTGTTCTTCCACCGTTGAGGTCAGTTCCTCACTGGAGGCCGCCAGTGTATCGGCACTATTTCTAACATTATTAACAATATTCCGCAAGGCGTTTTTCATAGTGATAACGGCTTTTGCCATATCGCCAATTTCATCATTGCGGGTTGAAGCAACATCCGGTGTGCTGATATCCAGACTGCTCACAGCCAACAATTCGTCGCGCAGTATATTAACCCGTGTGGCCAAATTGCGGCTGTACCAGATAACCAGTATAATCGTCACAACAATGACGGCTATGCTGAAACCGATAACAACCCTTAACACCAACTCCTGCTCCTGGTTCAAAAGCTCTACGCTTTGGTGGCGAACCTTATTTTGAATGTCAAAAGCGACCTGAAACTGTGTATTCACTTGTTCTGTTTTTTCCCTGGCTGCAATTATGGCCGCATCCATCCCAGGGTCCTTGGTTTGTTTCATGATAATTATTCTTTTCATATCGTCCACATAGGAAATCACGTCTTTTTCTAATTTTTCCGCCTCTCGTTTGGCTTCCGGTGAATTTACATCTTCCTTAAACTGCTTAATGTCGTTCAAGCTTACAGCATACTTATCCAGGGCAGCTTTTGCGTAATGTTCTTCACCATAGCTCATATATCCCCGGTATTCAGCCACTCCGCTGTGAAAATGGTCTTGAGCCCGGAGCAACTCTACGGTTCTTGCTACAGAACCGGTCAATAAATCCTGATAGTTCACCATCGCCGACTGAAACTGATAAATGATAACCCCCAGTAATACGGCTAAAAATGTAAGGACAATCCCAAACATTGCGCCTAATTGGCTTCTAATTGTTATACGTGTCATTGTTTTCCTCCTCTTTATACCTGGCACCCGGATGTAGCTTTGTACATACCTTTACAGCCGCCAGATTTGAAAATTTCCCAGACCTGTTACCAATGTGGGCTGCTTAGCTTCTAGTTCAGATATTTTAATAATTTCATCAGCAATTATTGTTATCTGAATTCCATCAACATAGATAAGTAGGGAGCTCTGCCTACCTAAATCAGACAGTTTACCCAATTTTGTGTTCCCGATGATTCCCTTAACATATTCAACAGGCACTCCATATTTTGCAGCCCCATATTTGAATATTAATAGCTGTACTTTTTTCACTCTTCTCCTCCTTTATAGTCTTAGGACACATTACTGGCTAAACCCTAGTACCCTGTGTCACCTAAAGGCATGGCTTATTTTGCAGTCTTTTTCCGCACGGCGGAGTCGGCGTCGCCTTACACATGTCCGAGATGCGAGGCTTTTACGCCTGTATTGCGAAAAAATTCTCGGCGACTAATCTCATGTTTAAGTGACGCAGGGTACTAACTTTTTCTGTCAACCCACAGCTACATAATAAAGCAAACGGCAGCAACTAACATCTATCGAAAGTTATACGTCAAAAATAATAAATATTATATGAGACTCCTTTATTTACTTGCTTTTTCCTGGTATTTTACATAATCATAGAAATCTATCGAAAGTTAGAGGAAATATCGGCATCAATGTAATATAATTATTAGTTGCCGTTATTTTTGCAGGTCTGTTTGAGAGGAGGTGACGCGTTGGCTCATCCAGCAGTTATTACCCGAATCTTGATCGTCGATGATGATGAAAAATTTCTTGCCTCCATGCGGCGTATAATGCAAGGGTATTTCGAAATAGTTACAACCAAGGACCCCATCCAGGCCCTGAAGCTTTTTGAATATCAGGGGCCTTTTGCAGCCGTAATTTCGGACTACCGTATGCCGTTGATGAACGGCATAGAGCTTTTCGCCAGGCTGCTTGCTTTGGATACAAACGTTCAAAGAATTATGCTCACAGGCCACGCAGAGCTGCAAATGGCTATTGATGCAGTAAATCATGGCAAAATTAACGCCTTTCTTACTAAACCTACCCCGGCAGTCTCTATCAGGTCGGTTATTGTAGAGGCCATCCGGGCTTATAATCGCGATGCCGGTAATGTCCTCTTGTCCAAAGGCAATCCGGAAAGCCATACCAGAACAGCACTGCCAGAAGCTACCCTGGAAAATTATGACCCGCTAACAGTAAAAGAAAAAGAAGTTCTCGCCTTGCTGGCAAGGGGCTGTTCCAATAGTGAAATATCGGCAAAGCTTAATATAACTGTCGGCACGGTAAAAAGCCATGTAAGCAATCTTTTCGGAAAATTAGATGTAAACAGCCGCTCCAAAGTGATTGCAAAATCGATAACGCTCGGTCTAATCAAGAACGAACTTACCGAGTAACAATACTATAGAAAAGACAACCTTTATTTAAAGGTTGTCTTTTCTACAAATGTTCCGGGATCAATTATGCCAGGCCGCATTGCTGCAGCAGGCGCCCCGAAAGGGTGCTGCCAGCATTAGACACCGCCGTATTTCATGGGTAGTTTTACAATAAATATTGTTCCTGTGCCCTGACCGCTTTCAACCAATATTTCGCCTTTATGGTGATTAGCAATAATATCATAGGAAATACTCAGGCCCATTCCGCTTCCCTGCCCGACAGGTTTGGTGGTGAAAAACGGGTTGAAAATATTATTTAGGTTTTCCGGGGCAATGCCGGCACCATCGTCCTGAACAGAGCAATAGGCAAAAACCTCATCATGCCAGGTGGATACGGTAATAGCTCCTAAACCGGTAGTATGCTTGTCTCTAATAGCCTGTGCGGCGTTAACAATGAGGTTAAGCAATACTTGGTTAATTTCGCTGCCAACAGCTTCGATAACCGGTAGTTTTCCCAGCCTTTTTTCTACACTGGCATAATATCTGATCTCATTCTGGGCGACTAATAAAGTGCTTTCCAGTCCTTCGTTCAAATCATAAGGTTCGGCTACTTGCTGATTGATATGGGAGAAGCGCCGCATTCCTTTGACTATTTTGTTCATGCGATCAAGCCCTTCGATGGTATCCTTAAACAGTTCCGAAAAGTCATTCAGGATATAATCCAGGTCTTTGTCCTTTTCATGCCAGGCTATCTGTTTCAGTTTTGCTGCTACTGCCGCATCATCTATGGCGGGAAGTATCGAAATCAGCTCCCGGTATTGGGGTATTACACTGCCGAAAGCCGAAAAATATTGCTCCAGTGTCTCAATATTGCTGGTTACAAACCCCAAAGGGTTATTAATCTCATGCGCTACCCCGGCGGCCAGTTGCCCGATACCTGCTAATTTTTCTTGCTGGGCCAGCCGCTTCTGTGCATTTTCAATAGTTTCTAAAGCTGCCGTAAGTTCGTAATTTCTTTGTGTGAGTTCTTGGTTGGCGGTAAACAGTTCCTGGGTTCTTCTCACCACTTCAAGTTCAAGATTGTCCCGGATTTGCTTTAATGCATTCTCTGTGCGCTTTTGCCGGCCGGTAATAATGAGCAATATCACAACAAAAATGCTTATTACCACCGAACTGATACCGGCTATCCGGTAATAGCTGCTAAGTCGCTTATTCACGTCACGGAAAACTTCTTCTTCACTAATGCCTACCGACACCACAAAGGGATAGTCACTTAAGGCCCGGTAACTATGAAGTCTTTTGACTTTATCAATGGAACTCGTTGAAAAATAGTTCCCCGCTGTGCTGACTGCCAGTTGCTCCATTAATGTGCTGTTGCTCATATCCTGTCCAATAGCCGAAAATCCGCCAGAGTCCCGCGCCCGCACGATCCCGTCCCGGCCTACCAACGTAATTGTGGAATCTTTACCTAAATTTACTTGTTTATAGAATTTTGTAAAATACCCCGGATCAATAGAAATAAAGGCAACTCCACCGAAGGAACCGTCAGGCTTATTTATCCGCCGCGTCATTTGAAGGGACCACTTGCCGGAGGCGTGTCCCAATACCGGTTTACTGATAAAGAGCTGGCCGCTGTCGGCAGTCTGGTGAACCTTAAAATTCTCACAGTCCTCTAGGGAGGACGGAAGAAACCGTACCTGGTCGCTTACCGCCAGATCCCCCTGTTCGTCAATCACGCTCAACAGCACGAAAGGCTGGCTGGTAAGTCTGCCTTCTTTTATATACTGAGGAATATCAATACTTCGGCCCTCTTGTTCATATTGATATTTTAAAAATAATACCGTCTGATCTATGCTTTTAATTGTACGTAACGTATGCTCTTCAAATGCCCGGGCAAAATTGGCCGTATCTTTGAAGGCACTGGCAATTGCGAGTTGCCGCTCGTTTTGCTCTTGGTAATACAGGCCTGTCCAGAGGAATGAAAGCAAACTAATGCCAAATAAAATAATGATAGCACGAGTACTGCATATAGTTAAATTTACAGACAATAGAGAACCCGGATTTAGCCTTTTCAATAACATGCATGGCACCTGTTAACCTCAATAACAGCCCACTCCGTGATAACAAATTTTTTATATATAACCGGTTGCTCAGACCGGCTTCCGGCCCGGGCTTTCCGGGTACTGAGGGAAGGGGGGGCCGTAGGATAAAACAAAGTATTTTTACACGCCCTTTCACGTTAATACATTACCTTAATATGCTGCTTCATTAACGTCATACTGTAAATTATACTGTAATTGGTGCCAAAGAGATATATAGGCGGGAAATCCCTGTAAGATAATTTGTCGAATAACTGCTAAGGACAAGAAAAAGTACTGAAGCGATAAGATCGCAAATTTAAACCCAAAAAGCGATATCACATATTTGCTGTGATATCGCTTCTTTGTTTACCTGGGCAAACCATAAATCTACCGCTACATTCTCCATTCCTGTGTATTTTTGTACCTGCATTGAATTACTGAACAGCATTACTCATTGTTTATACTTAGTGATGAGTTTAGCTATATCAATTATTAGTTGACGCTGCTCTGGTGGAAGGTCTTGCAGAAACTGGCTTATATCAAATTTCAGATAATCCTTTGCAGAATAGGAAACACCGGTAATAAAATAGCCAGGGTTAGTGTCTAGCAAATTTGCTATGCGTATTAGCATTTCAAGACTTAATTTCGTTTTGCCGTTTTCTACTTGGCTAATATACACGGGTGAAACTTCCAGATTCTCAGCCAGTTTTTCTTGTGTAAAATGTTTTTGTTTGCGTATTTTTTTTATTCGTTGTCCAATGGTATGGTAATCAATATACATGCACATCACCCAACTTAACTATATCAATGGGAAAGAGTGTTTACATATAGTTATTGCTTAATATTAAGTAATACGTTAAAATTAATGAATAAATTAATATTAAGTCTAGGATTTTGTTTGGATAGATAGTAAAACTCTCTAGTGTTCAGGGAAATAGAGGGGGCCAGTCTAAGTGTTTTATAAGCATGCACGCTTTATACTTAGTATGCTTGGAGTAGTGATCGGCATAACAGGATATTATTTGCAATTATATTGTCCGGTCGGCCATGAAAGAAGCTTGTTGTGGATCGGGAGTACCCTGGTCTTTTCCATCGGAGGATTTATAATTGGCAGGATCATCGAAACGTTGAGTATTCGTTCCCATACCGATTATCTAACAGGCTTATGGAACAGGAGATACTTTCATTTGAAACTGCGCGAGATAGTAGACCGAATAAATAAAGACAAGGGCCAGTTGTGTATCGCCATGATAGATGTGGATGGCTTCAAGAAGATTAACGATTTGTACGGTCATGTTACTGGTGACGTACTATTGTGTGGCATTGCAGCAATTTTAAAAGAAGGCACCAGCAATAATGATATTGTTATCCGTTTGGGTGGTGATGAATTCGCTGTTGTTTTTACTGAAACGAACTCTTTAAAAAATGCTCTTGAAATCATGGAGAGAATTCGCCGCAGGGTGGAAAACACTTTTTTATCATATCACCTGACCATCAGCACCGGGATTATTTCGCTGGAACAGGAACAGGATGTAAAAGACCTTTTAATTAAAGCCGATCAAACTTTGTATAAAGCAAAGGAACAAAAAAATGCGGTTATAGGTTATAAGTGGTAACTGACTATGAATAGCAGCCACCTGATTGTTCACATTGATAACCGCCCTGTTAAAAAGTCTCAACCCAAACTCGACGGGGTTGAGACTTTTTTAATAGGAGCCTCATTGGCAGCAAACGGAAGGTTAACTTATTTTGCTTACAGCTTTACATCTGACAGAACAAAATGTGTTTTTTCTAAGAGGACAAAAGTAAAATAGTTTACCTGAGGTAAACATTTTACGGAAAATTTGAAGGAGTTTGCACAAATATATAGAAAGTTACCGAAGTTGGAATTTCGCGGATGCTTTCAATTTCAGTATAGCTGGGGACAATGAGGTGATAATTACGGTCACAGCAAGAGCAGTGGCTAATAAATAGTAAAGTGCAAGGTTAGTTTATATAGTGAGAGTATCGGAGAGGAAGTGCAAGGGTTGAAACAGGTAGATTTCATGAGTCATGACGTGAATCTCCCTGAACTTACGTTTAGGGGCATGTTGCTGGGAATGGTGATTACTATCATCTTTACAGCATCAAACGTTTATTTAGGATTAAAAGTCGGACTTACATTTTCGTCATCCATTCCGGCAGCCGTTATTTCTATGGCGGTTCTGAAAATGTTTAAGGATTCCAATGTTCTGGAAAACAATATGGTTCAGACGCAAGCTTCGGCAGCAGGGACTCTTTCTGCAGTCATATTTATCATTCCCGGCTTGCTAATGATCGGATACTGGCAAGGGTTTGCTTTTTGGCAGACATTGATGATTTGTGCGTGTGGCGGCAGCCTGGGTGTTTTGTTTACCATTCCTTTACGCCGGGCAATGATTGTTAATAGTGACCTGCCTTATCCTGAGGGCCTGGCAGCTGCTGAAATCCTGAAAGTAGGCAGTGGCAACGCCGCCGGGACCAAAGAAAATGGCGCTAAAGATATTTTAGCCGGCGGTTTTGTTTCGGCTATTATCAGTTTCTGCACAAGTGGCTTCCAAATTATTTCCTCAGAAGTGCACTACTGGTTTTCCTTGGGTAAAATTACTTCCCAACTGCCTCTGGGCTTTTCTACAGCTCTGCTGGGAGCCGGCTATTTGATCGGTATTGCCAGCGGTATGGCAATTTTAGCAGGTGTTATTTTGGCGTGGGTTGTATTTGTACCTTATCTGACCTCGGTGCTGACACCGGCAGCCGGACAGAGCGCCAGCGCATTTGCGCAAGCCGTGTGGGCGCAAAAGGTAAGGCTTATCGGTGCCGGTACCATCGGCATTGCCGCAATCTGGACGCTGATTACCTTAGTTAAGCCAATCCTTGAAGGTATGCGTATTTCCATTGAAGCTATGCGTAAGTCGGAAACCGGGAAAAACCTGCACCGTATGGACACAGATATGTCGCCGAAAGCGATCGGTATGGTGCTGGCTGTCATTATTGTCGGTTTGCTGGGAACCTTTTATTCCTTTATTGCCGATGCCCAGCTGGCTGCAAGTACTACCTGGATTTTTGTTATTGCCGGCGTTGGCGTTGCGATTGGTATGGGATTCTTTGTGGCTGCTGCCTGTGGTTATATGGCCGGTTTGATTGGTACTTCGGCCAGTCCGATCTCCGGTATCGGTATTTTGGGGATTATTATTTCCTCTCTTGTCGTATTGGGAATCGGTTCGACCGTCAGTCTTTTTGATACGGCAATGGGAACTAAATTTGCTATTGCTTTGGCGATTTTTATGACCAGTGTTATTGTCAGTATCGCCGCAATTTCCAATGATAATCTGCAAGACTTAAAGACCGGTTATCTTGTTGGCGCCACCCCGTGGAAACAGCAGGTAGCCTTGCTGCTGGGCTGCATCATCGGCGCTTTTGCGATTGCACCTGTATTGAATTTGCTGTATGAAGCATACGGCTTTGTCGGGGCTATGCCGCGTGCCGGAATGGACGAAAGCCAGGTTCTGTCCGCGCCGCAAGCAACTTTGATGGCTACGATTGCAACAGGTATTTTTAGCCATAATCTGGACTGGAATTACATTCTGTTTGGTGTGGGTGTCGGGATTGTTGTAATCATTGTCGATTTACTGTTGAAAAAGGGAACGGCCAAATACTGCCTGCCGCCGTTAGCTGTGGGTATGGGAATCTATTTGCCGCCTACACTGGAAACACCGCTAATTTTGGGTGCCGTTATGAGCTATTTTGTAACCCGGTATCTGCGTGACCGGGCACGTGAACGGAGTCCGCAGCATGTCGAGGAAGATGTGGAATTTTGCAACCGCCGCGGTGTGCTGTTTGCATCCGGCCTGATTGTCGGTGAAAGCTTAATGGGGGTTATTATTGCCGTTATTATCGTATTTTCGGTAACCAGTGGCGGCAGTGACTCGCCGCTGGCGCTTGTAGGCAAGGACTTTGCCCGGACTGCCGATTGGTTAGGTTTGCTGGTATTTATCGGCATGATTGTCATGTTTATTCGCCGGATTATAAATGTAAAGTTTGAAGCGGATAAATAGCAGGCAATAGGATGAAATAAAAAGCTACTGATAAGCGATTAGCGGGAACTTCTGCGAGGAGGTTCCTGCTAATCTTTTTTTACGGTGGGACAAGGGGACAGGTTCCTTGTCCCATTTCTCTACAACTTAAAAAAATTGTGAAACAACTGTCAATCTATAATAAGCTACATATTATGTAATAGGTGTCCCTATTAATAAAGGAGGAGCTAGCAATATGGCAAGTGTTATTCATTCTCTAACCCAAAATGTTTCACTTTCGGATGATGGTTCTATTATTGATATAACTGTTACCAATAATGGTGCCACACCTATAGCCAGTCCAGGTTTTTATGTTACTGCCGTGTATGTTGATGGAACAACTCAATATGTTCGTTCTCAGGTTGTTGATTCATTAGCAGCTTCGGCTTCCATTATTCTTAGTTTATCAATTGACGGTGTAGTAACTTATGAGGAAGAAAATTTGCATGTAGGGATAGGGTTTGTTCATACAACAACCTAGCCGCAAAGTCTGAGGCTTGGGGAACACCCAAGCCTCCTACATAACAGTACATGCGTATTCATTTTAGCCGTGGTGTTAGGAGTGGTGTGATTTGTCAGTTATCAATATCTTAGCAAGCAAAAGCTTGACAGTATCTACTAGAAGATCGCGCCGAGGCATGAAAGGCAAAAAAATAATTGTCGGAAATAAACGTAAATGTAATTATTTCAGTTATCTTTTTTTTGATACTTCGGTAATCCCCAATAGCCTGTCGCTGTTATCTGCAAAATTAGTGTTATTCAAATTATGCGATTTCTTTAGCTGTACAGCCGTAACGTTTTCCGTCTATCCTTTATTAGATCAATTTAGTTCTTATACAACCTATGACAAGGATTGTTCCGTAAGTTTAGACCCGACACTTAAACAAGACTTCTTTCCCTTTACCTGTGAGGCAGCTATTGAAATAGATATAACAACAATAGTTGATATGTGGCTTAAAAACACATTAGTGAACAGGGGCATAGTAATAAAAGGCAATAACACTCATTATCCCCCTTGTTGTTATACATCCTTTGGTTCTGCTTATAGTGCCGATAATACTGTAATTCCCTTTATCAGAGCAGCCTTTGCACAAGGCCCGTGCTTATGTTTTTTACCTAATTCAGACATTACCTATACTGCGAAAGTTTTTCCAGCTAAAAATGCTAACTTCTCGGGACGAGCAGGTAACGGTCCGTAACACTGCCTCGCCGTCAATCAGTTGAGGAGGGGAGAATAAAATTAAGTGGGACAAGGGACCTGTCCCCGTGTCCCACGTGTCCCACGGAACTTGAAGAAGGAAGAGCTTTTAATTAACTGTATTGCTGTGTTGTAAATCATAAAGACAAAAGGCAAGCCGAATACGGCAGCGTTCTTCCATGGAAGACAGGTCACTCTGGAGCAGCTTTTTGATTTTGGCAACGCGGTAGTTAATGGTGTTTCGATGCGTAAAGGTGTGCTCAGCAACGAGTTGGACACTAGAATTGAATTCAATATAATAGCGCAGTATTTCCAAGTAATTAGAATTGTGTTTTTGGTCATAATCAACAATGGTTTTTAGCGATTGTGTATATAAATTATCTAATATAGTCTCATCTGAAATACCTAGTATAATTTGATAAAGGCCTAAATTATTATAGAAACAGTGGGGCTTTTTCGTAGCGATGGCCACCTGCAAGGCTTTATCTGCTTCAATTCGTTTGTTAAATAAGCATTGTAAGCCTTGCCCCAGCGTGGAAATGCCACAGTGAATATCATCATCGGTACTTAAAGAACTATGAAGGAAAGCCAGTGTAGCGGCAAAGTTATTCTCGGTTATGTTATATAGGATGGCATACTGGGTAGTTTTTTTTGTCAGGAGCAGATATTTTTGTTCTGCTTGATTTAGAATCACGGTTAATTTATCGTTAGAGACATTTTTAAAAGCGACAATTCCATAGGTGGAATAGGAATAGGGTTTCATGTCTTCATGTTCAGCAATAAATGCATTATCAATCATATTATCAAATATGGCATTGGAGAATATCTTGCTAAAATATTCTTCTTCTTGTTTCTCTTTAATAATATCATTGAAGCCATCCTGCATAATGTCAGCAATATGTATTTCCCAGGGCATGATAAGCAGCGGCAGGTGATTATTGTTGCAATAATCAATGAGATAATGGGGTATATCTTTAATATAATTTCCAATATTTAAAATAATACCGCTTGCACCTTTTTTGTTTACTGAATGAATGAGTTCTTCAAGCCAGTGATCATAACTGTTGGCAAGCCCGGTTGTAATAATTAATTCTCCACCGCGAATAAAACTCATATTATTCAAGTCCTCTAGCAGATAAATCCATTTAAAAGAGGTATAAATACCTTTTTCGCCAGCTATTAGTTGTAGCTGGTGCTTTTTTCGGAACTTTTCATAAAATTGTTTTAGCGTCAATGATATATACCTGCCTCTCACTTGATATAAATAGTATAAAGTAATATAAATTGGTTGTACAGCACAAAAAACGGAGGTTTTTTTAGGCTTCAATCTTGTTGAATGCTGAAAAAACAAGTGCTAAAATACAAGTAAATTCAAAATTATACTGGTGTATGGGCATATTGAGCAAAGTGAAAGGAAGAGGTTATATTTATGTCAATGAAAAATCAAATTGAACAGCTTATTGTTGAGAAAGTGGCATCATTAAACCGACCTGATCTATTTAGGAGGCCGATTGTAAGTTTTTCTTCTGCCACAGATAGTAGATATTCTGAATTAAAGGAGATTATTGGTCCATGGCATTTAAACCCTACTGAACTACTGCCAGATGCTCAAAGCGTCATCAGCTATTTTGTACCGTTTACCAGCCTGGTGGTAGCAGCGCCGAAAACAGTTGACGGCGGTTCTGAGGCCTGGGGTGAAGCCTATGCCATAATTAATCCTTATTTCAATGTCGTGAATCAGGCGGTCATTCAATACTTGTCTGATTTAGGCTATTCAGCCAGTGCAGTACAGGCAACCCATACCTATGACCCCAAAGATATGAAATCAATATGGTCACACCGAAGTGCTGCTGCCATTGCAGGTCTAGGCACCTTTGGCGCAAATAGAATGCTTATTACCGAAAAAGGTTCTGGCGGACGATTCTGTTCAGTGTTAACATCTGCCACCCTGTATGAGGAACAAGCTCCGGCAGAAACCAGATGTTTATATGTTAAAAACGGCTCTTGCGGTCTATGTTTCAAAATCTGTCCGGTAAATGCCCTGGTGCCTGATTCTTTTGATAAATTTATTTGTCAAGACGAATGTAACAAGAACCAGAAGCAGGATAGGCATGGTGCCGATACTTGCGGCAAATGTATTAGTGTATGCCCGGTGGCTTATATTGACTAGATAATTCAACTTTAAAATCATTGCATGTGAATGTAAAATTATACTACCAGAAAGGAACCTATGATGGATTTTAAACAACTAATAACAACCATGATCCAAACCTATGTACAAGAATATCAGAAAAAGCCGGGCATTACCTCCGTATGGGGTGAGCCATTAGTTGGCTTTGCCGATGCAAATCATCCGGATATTTCCAACCTTAAGGATATTATTTCGCCGCAGCATGTTATGCCGCATGAGGTCATAGAAAATCCAACAATTATTATTGCTTATTTTCTCCCTTTTACCAGGGAACTTGCCGATACAAACAAAGCACCCGGGAATGTGTCATCTCCCGAGTGGGCGCGTACTTATGAAGAAACTAACAGGATGTTTGGAGAGTTAAACAATTACTTAATAGCAGCGATACAGGAAATGGGCTATGAAGCCGGAGTTTCTAAAGCGGCAACAACCTTTGACCAGGAAAGGTTAATAAGTAATTGGTCGCAGCGTCATATTGCCAGAGTGGCAGGACTTGGCACCTTTGGCCTTAATAATATGCTGATTAGCAGCAACGGCTGCTGTGGTCGCTACAGCACAGTAATTACGAATCTGCCAATAGAGCCGGATAAGCCGCTTGACGATAATTACTGCCTGTATAAAAGCAAAGGGATATGCGGCGCTTGTATAAAACACTGTCCCTCCGGGGCGCTAACTGTTACAGGCTATGACAGACAGAAATGTTTTCAGGTCTGCTTAAAAAATGCTGAGATCTATAAGGACTTTGGGAGTTCTTATTCAGATGAAACAGGAAAGAATGCGAATAGTGCCGGCAGTGAGGTCTGTGGTAAGTGTCTGGTGAATGTACCTTGCGCGTTTAAGTAAATGTGCTGTAGCATAATATAAAAGGAAGGTTTCCCCCGGTGAATAATGATAGTACTGTAAAATACTTTATGCAGGGTGTAGCGTACGCCTTGCCGCAGGTGCCGCCGAATAAATGCAAAGGCATTATCTTTACCATTTTGTCGGCTTTTTTGTTTGGAATTACTCCTGTGTTAACATCTCTTACATACAATATGGGCGGTACACCTGAAACGGTGACGTTATTCCGGAATCTTTTCGCTATTCCTGTATTATTGCTGACACTTTGGCTGAAAAAGATACCGCTTTCGCTGCCGTTGCCAGTACTGCGTAATCTCGTGCTGTTTGGCATCATCGGCGGTGGCATAACAACGCTGCTGCTGTATATGTCCTATCCGTATGTAGGTATCGGAACTGCTACAACTTTACATTTCTTATATCCGATCTTTGTTTGTCTTATGTGCCGCATCTTTTTTAAAGAACGTTTGGGACTGCAAAAAATTATTGTGCTCTTCATTGCGGGTGCCGGAATCTTATGTTTTATCGATGTTAAGCAAATAACGCAAATAACGCATATAACCGGGCTTGTGTTAGCAGGGGTGTCAGGCATAACCTATGCAATATATATGGTCGGTGTGGAAAAGAAGAAAATCGATCAATTGAATCCTTGGCTGATTATATTCTATATAGCTGTATCGGTGTCAATTTTTATGTTATTATATAGTATCCCGACCAATAAAATTGTACTGCTTTTACCGCTAAAAGCTTATTTTTACATGTTTGTTCTTTCTATGTTAACCTCACTTTTTGCAGTACTGCTGCTACAATTGGGCATCAAATATCTGGGGGCTTCTGCAGCGGCGATTTTCAGCTTGTTTGAGCCTGTAACCAGTATAATTTCTGGGGGGATGTTTTTAAACGAGACAATCACTGTCGGAAAAATTATGGGCTGCATCCTGATTTCTTTTGCGGTTATACTCCTTACCACTAATAAGCAAGTTCAAACGCGTGAAGTTTGTAATGAGGATTAAAGTCCATCCTTTGGACTTATTTTGCAGCGGGAAGGGTTGTTGCTCCGTACCAGTAATGCCTTGTGCAGAATGCAGGGGGCATTACAAAGGTTATCTTGGAGGAAACAAGTATGCGTTTCAATAGGGTATGCAGGGCATGTGAGCGTAGTTTGGACGGAACGTACGGGCGCGCGCCGATTTCATTTAAATATTGTCCGCGCTGCGGTACAGACGGGAATCCTCAGATGAAAACAGTGCAGCATGGATGGCTGCACTGGTGGGGACTGGAATTGCTCTTCACGGCATGGGTAATTGTAGCAAGCGTTTTTCTGGGCAGCGTAATTATGGTGGTGTTTATGGGTGGCATAGGGTATATTGGAAATCGCCTGCTAACCAAGACCTGCAGGCACTGCCGTTCAATCACCAGTGCGATAACGCATACATATTGCCATAACTGCGGGCAGCAGCTGGGCCGGAACTTCCGGGAGTGACCATTTGCTGGGACAAGGGACCTGTCCCTGTGTCCCAGGAGAGTAGAATTTGTAATGGGGGAGTTTGATAGTATGGTAGGATTTTTGCGAAAGCTCAATTGGAGGGGTGCTTTGGTATGGGGATTGTTGTTGGTGGTGGTGAACAGTTCTGCTGTTTTTGCCGCTGAAAAACTATCACCGGAAAAGGCGTATTTAAGCGATGTATATAAAAATATGATGGATGTAACCGGCTTGCATTATGATGTCACGGTCACGGCTGAAACCCCAATGGGGGAAGTGGAAGCTGCCATCAATGGAGAGGCCCGGGAAAAACCGCTGAGCTTAACCCACGATATAAATATTTGTTACCGTGACGCACTGAATCAAGAAAAAACACTGACGCTAAAGCAGTACATAGAACAAAATCAGGACGATCTGGTGGTATATTCATTAAGCAACGAAACCTGGACCAAACAAATTAGGCCGATTGATCCCGCTTTGAATAAAAAGCTTTCAGCAGAGGAAAAGAATTCTGACCGGATGAATATGTTGCAGCTGGTGAAAGCGGTAAAGCTGAAAAAGGAAACACCATCCTACAAATATATGGAAATCACTTTGGATAGCATACAACTAAGTGATGCTGTCAGCGCAGACGCCAAACTAAAAAATCCGCAGGATAAGGAACTGTTGAGCAGGGCTGCGATAGTACGGCTGGGGCTGTTAGCTGTCGGCGATATAAAATATACTATCAAAGTCGATAAAGCGACTAAGCTGGTACAAGAAATAGATATGGATTTGACAGAGCCGGTTCGCAAAGGAGCAGGATTGTTTATGGATTTAATTAACCCCAAGGACCGGGCTTTAGTCGAAGATTTTTTAACAAACTCGACGTTGAAGCTGCAGGTAGTTTACTCGCAGTATAATCAGGTAGCTCCGATAGAGATTCCTCAGGATGTGCGAGACAACGCAAAAGAACCTGAACCGGCAGACAAGGCTACTCCTGCCAAAAGTGAACACATACTACTATGATTTATCAAGAAATCCGTACCGGCGTGATCGCTGGTACGGATTTTATAAGTTAAATATGAATTTTTTCTTGGTCATTCATGGAATAGCCATCTCTGAAGCTAACATGGCTCATATCCAAAGTGGTATCTTTTGTTTGAACATTTGTAAGCTTTTTAACTGCTCCATAAGCTTTTTTTAATGAAAGGCTGTTTTCTTTCCCGGAAATAACCCACAGGGTTTTATAGCTCTTTGGTGTTGCCTGGAGCTCATCCTCCCCTTTGCCGTCAGTAAAATACACCAGCAGATCCAGCTTATTAGCATTGGCATATTCAAAGACCGGGGTAAATTTAGTGCCACCCCTTATATGGCTTCTCTCTTTTACATCTTTTGCCGATTGGACTTTGTACACCCGTCTAATTTCATTGTCACATTCGATAATCGTAAGCTCATGCTTATAATTTTTTACTATCGCGAATACTTCTTTAATGGCTTGCTGAAATTCCTCATCACTAATGCTGCCGCTTATATCAAGCGCAACAGCAATTTTTGCCTTATGACTTCTGAGTTGGCCTCGCAAATCCAATCTATCGGGCTGCCGCCTGTTTCTTCGCGTTATCGTCTTCTTTTTATTACTTTCAACAGTTCCCATTAACCGTTTAAGATAGATGTTCCAGGGCAATTCACCCTTGCTGTTTTTACGCGCTGCCAGCAGGTTTTCCACGTAATTCGGCATACTGCCTTTTTGAGCATGAATAACAAACTTCTCGGTAAATTCTGTGAGTGTCTTTTCATCGATATCACTGGATTCTTCCCAAATATCATGGGTTTTCTCAGGATCATAACCGGTTTCTATTTTTTCAGTTGTATTTTCTTCATCTGCCGTTTCGTCTTTATCTGTCTCCAGTAAGTCTATAGCAGTTTGAAGCTTTTCCACATAATATTCAAAAGGTTCAAAGGGCAGGAGCTTTAAAGAATAATTTAGATTTACCCATTCCAATGTAACCGCATAGGGAGGGAGATTATCCAAATAGGTATTGACTACCAGATTCATTGCCGTATTAATCGCCAATGGGCTATAACCGGCCTTAAATTCTTTTGCTCTTACTAGATGCAGGGATACGATATGGAGGATTTCATGCTTAATGGTGGTTTCCATCTGTTTTAGAGTAAGATTCAAAAAAATTAGGGGGTTAAAATAGATAACATAGCAGGCTCCTTTAAAATTCACACCAGTGGGACTGCTAATATCAAAGCGTATTTCTCTTGTCATTTGCAGCAGAAAATATCCGTAGAAATTATCTTTGTCTTCCATGAGACTTACATTCACTTTATCTACCAGGCTAAAAAACTCTTCGCTAAATTCTTGGGGGATATGCAGCTTAGCCTTGGCGTCGCTGCGTTTTTTCTTTAAGAAGGCAGCCGCAATGATATTCGCTTGTTCATAAAGCCCTGCTGCCAGGGTGTCAAAATAAGTTCCCATACTATCACCTTATCGAGCTATAGGAGTTAAAATAGGATTCTACAAAGTCTTCATTTTCTATGGCCTGTTTGTATACTTCAGGATAACTGTTTTTAATATCTTTCATGATTCCGATCATTAAATCTACCGGATAGGTTTTTAAAAACTCAATAAGTCTGTCAATATAACCGGGGGTGGCGGCAGCATTTTTTATGTTTGCTTCTAAGGCTTTTAGTATATTTTTGGCAGATAGATACAGTCTTGTATGACTTTCGTTTTTTACTCTTGTTATGATAGATTCCGGCAGAGCATCACAGGCAAAAACATCTTCATACGCTATCAGGAGATTGTAATCTGACTCAACAAAGCTGACAAATTCTTCTGCAATGAGTTTTCCTACATTTCCTCTAATAACATTTACAAACACGGCCCTGGGTATGGCTGCTTTTTTCTCTTTGTAAATTTTGTAAATACTGGAGATTCTTTCATAGCTTCTGGGAGTAGCGTTTATGTCTTCTGTATTTATTTTATGCAAATAATCCGGGAAGGTGGAGATAAACTCTATAACCTTTTGCTCGATCCCGGCATCGATGGCCCAGGCTAACCACTGCTTGTAATCTGGTTCCATATATAGCCATACAAATCTATTCTCCTGCGCTGCATCCATATCGACAACCTGGTAATCAAGATCTGAACCATATTTATTTGAAGGATTCATAGCGGCTACTATTTTTACAGATTCATGCAACTTATAATCATTAATTTCCCTGTTTAAGATGATGTTCATAAGCTCCTGTTGTACTGTATGCTCACAGCGATTGATTTCGTCGATAAATAGCAGAACAGTCTTGCCTTTAGCTATCTCTTCATCAATTTCCCGTAGTTTATTATGAACGGCATATACGGTGGTTTTCTTTTCCAGCGCCGCTCCTTTGGCAGTTACTTTTGTATAGGAATCTATGGTTGGCAGACCGCCAATTTCACCTTCTTTAAGGAGGTTCCCATTGATAACAATTAAGCTCCAATTATTCATTCTGGCAATTTCCTTGGCCAAAGCCGTTTTTCCTATGCCGCTTTCACCAATGATTAGAGGTACTTCGCCGGTAGCCAGTACTAAGTCAACACTTTTTAATGTGTCTGTATAATTCATTGTATATCGCTCCTATATCAGCTTCAGCTTTTCATCTACAGCTATTTTTTTCGCTTTTTTACTTCCATGTTTATAAATGAACATTAGCTTATCTATTGGCATGATGTCACTATGTTTATCTATAGTGCTGCAATTTAAAAAATCTCTAACATATTGTTCTTCAACAGCTTCATTTGACAAGGCTGCCTGTAATACCTGCTCTAATTCAGCCTGGGTTATTTCTTTTACCACATACTTAATTACTAAGATATTTACTTTCAGAAATTCTATTATTTTATGTTTATCCAAATCATTAATAAAAGTAATAGCCCGCTCGTTATTTTTGATTGCTATAAGTTCGGTAGTATGTGTGGGTGAATTTATATAGCGTAGGGCATCATAATTAATTTTTACAGCCTCGGCTTGTACACTTTCGTAAGGTGATTTTATAAATTTTATCGAATCGTAATTTTTTCTTACCGCTAATAATTGCAATTCCTCATTGGGATTATTAACATATTTAATAGCCCAGCCGGCTTGATTCAGGGCTAATCTTACCACCTTATCGGTTGGATTTTTAATATGTTCCAGATTAACCCAGCCATCATTAATAACTTTTATCATCATATCTTCCGTGGGGTTATCGATAAATTGAATGGCCCTGGCATTATTGGCGATAGCAGACTCCTGCAGTTCTGTAGTCGGATTCTTGATATATTCCAGCATCAGTCCGTTTTTTTTAACAGCCAATAATTTCATCTCGTCCGTAGGATTATTTATATAGGCTATCGCTCTGGGATTGTTCGTTATCATTTTAATAAGCTTTGACTCTTCCATACGGTTTCTTTCCTTTTATCATTATTTTTTGCAGGTAATTTAATTTTAACTGTCTAAATAGGATAATTATACCACTGTATAAAAATAGGGTCTAGTAATCAAAACCTATTGTTATTGCAGAAAAAATGGGCCATAATATTAATGGCAATGACTATTTAGTAATCCAAGGAGTAGATATGACTGAAAAGGAAAAGGCGCAGAACGTAACCGCATGGTCTATAACCTTGGGGAAAAGCATCCATTGAGAATCGTAAAGCTAAATGTCATTCGGCTCTGTAGAGAAAGGCAAAACCGTCATTACACTTGATATGACAAGTGTAATGACGGTTTTTTTAGGATACTAACCTGTAAAAATGCTTGGAGTTAAACTCATTTAATACGAGCTAGTTTTTTCTTGCTATTGATAATACTTTTGACGACCTTGTGGGCAATTTCCGGGTGGGAACGATAAAACTTTTGAAAAGCAATACCGGATAATGCTAGTATTTCTGTAGAACTAGTAGCTGCTATGTCTTCCGTGTGTGTATTTTGCTCGGTTAATCCGTTTGCCCCGAAATGCTGACCGGGTGTGACGTATTCCTTATTTGGGCGCTTAACAGTTAATGACTTTAATTTGCCGGAAATTAATATATTATAGGTGTAACTAACATCGCCTTGAAAAGTAATAATATCGTCCGGATCGCACTTCACCAAAATTCCGCAATTGTGAAGGAGTTTTTTTGCTTCTGTTTCAGATAAATTCTGCAGTAAGGTTATTCCTGCCGTTGGTGGACAATGCAAGCGTTTGCACAAAATGCTCCATAATTCTTCCTCTGTAGTCAGTTGACTATTAATAATAGAGAAATTACCAGTGAAAGCGGTATCAAACCATTCAATAGCTTTGGTATTTAATGATTGTCTTTTCCTTGCTATGCGAAAAAGAGGGGAACGTAATTTACGTAGATGCTCAACGTCATCTATAAGCATAGCAAGCGGGACTAACAGGCCATAGCCAGGGTCAAGAAAATTTTTATAATATCTGCGGAAGCCTAGTTGCTCATAGAGCCGCAGTAAATGAAAGTTGCAGGCGCCTAAGAGAAATTGGACTTGTTCATAACAACAAATTTCATAGCATTTTGCCATAAACAAATATAATGCAGGCGAACTTCGATGAGCGGGAGTGACCATTACTTTTGTTGCATAGGCAATTTTATGACTACCATGTTCAATAATACCATTATTAAATGTATCCAGAGCTAAAAACTCGATTATTTTTTGTGGAAAGTTTGCCATGGTGCCGATATTGATTCGATAAGTGGCAATTATCTCTGAACCAACTTTAGCATATAACAATATCGCCCATTCATCCAGTTCATCATATAAAAGCTTATTATCATGATCAGCCGCTACAAGATGCTTAGACATTTCCTCTACATAGATTTGATAGCGAAAGTGGTATATTGCCCTCTTTTCTGCCGGGGTTTTAGCTACGCAAATTTCAATTGAATTCTCAGCGATTATTGTTGAGCAGGAATTTGTTTTTTCATTATTGGTTATCATATTTTTCTCTCCTCGTAATAGTTTTTGACGCAGAAACTTTTTATTAAGGATTACGTCTTCATAACCGTCACCCCCTTAATTAAGGGTTACAGAGAAAAGGGGATAACTCCTGTAATTAATGTAAAAGAATGGAGAATATTGCAAGAATATAGGGTTTTATGGGAATATAAAAAGCCCTTTTTCAGTTATTTACTCACTGAAAAAGGGCTGAGAAAATTTTGCGTTTTTACGGAGCGGGTGGATTAAAATTCACGAAAAAAGTAGTTCCTGTGTCACTGGTATCAATTTGTATACTGGCATTATGCCGGTGGGCTATTTGGTAACAAATTGGCAGCCCTAAGCCTGTGCCTGTATCCTTAGTCGTAAAGAATGGTGTACCCAAGTGTTCTAGTATATGCGGCGGTATTTCCGAGCCTTGGTCACTAATGGATAAAACAGCTTTGTTATCTGCAAGGACCGTACCAATAACCAGGTTCCCGCCTAGCGGCATTGCTTCAATACCATTACGTACTAGATTCAGTAACAATTGACGGATTTCATTTTCGTCCAACGGCAATTCGGGAATATCGCTAAGGTCAAGAGTCACATATACTTTGGAGGAATTAGCGTCTGCCTGGATCAAAGGGAATAATGCTTTAATGATATGATTTAACGAGCATTTTTTTAAACTAACAAATTTTTCATGGGACAGGGAAAGGTATTCCCGGATAATACTATTGGCTCTGTCTATTTCCTCAATCATTAATTCAAATTTTTCTTTATCGGTTTGATACTTTTCCTTTCGGCCCAGTACCTGCAGGTAGCCGCGCACGGTGGTCATGGGATTTCTGATTTCATGAGCGACAGTTGCCGCCATACTGCCCACCATATGCATCCTGTCAAAGGCTGAGGCCATTTGTTCCAGTTTTTTTCGTTGCGTGATATCGCGGATAATACCTTCCAATGCCATGAGCCGGCCTTGTTCATCATAGATCGGGACACATTTCTGCTCAATCCAGATGGTGCTTTTATCTTCTCTCAACACGCGTATTGTCAGTGGAGTCTCGACAGAGTACGGCAGATTGTTGATGAAATTGTTCAGAAGGGCTCTATCATCAGGATGTACCAATTTGAAGATTAATTTATTATCAGCATAATAGTTTTCAGGGGGATAACCGGTGACTGTCAAAACCGAGGGGCTTATATATTCGAGGGCGGCTTCAGGAGATAGGCGATAATAATAGATTACGTCAATAGCGTTTTCGGCTAATAGTTGATATTGAATTTCTTTGTTGGATAAGTCAGTTCGGGTTTTTTCGAAAAATAATATCAAGGTTCCGATAGCAATGACCAGGCGCACTGTTCCGCCCAGAACATAGCACAAGGGAACATACCATGAGCCATTAACAGTAAAAGGAAAGATAAAATTCAGAAGACCCATGAGAATATAAGCCCAGCCGACAACCAAGCGGCCAAACCTTGGTGCCTTAAGATGGCGTATATAAAGGAACCCAATCCATATGAGGGCAAAGCAGCCGGCATAGACGGGAAACAATAATTTATAAGGTAAGGTGGGAGCTAGAACATTCAATGCGGAACTTGCAATGAGAATACCGGCAGTGCCATAAACCCACCATTTACTAAGCGGCTTGTTTATGAGACTATAAGTACTCCAAACAATCATCAAAATAAAGAGCAAAGATATCGTTTGATATAGTGATAATCCCCAAACTGACAGTTTCCAGGGAACTAATCCGGAATCCAAAATAACGTACCGTAAGAGCAGGATAAGCCAGCCGATGGCCCATATAACCATATAGCGCACGCGGTATAACGCATACAGATATATGCAAACTAGAATTATGGCAAGCGTTCCAACTAGTGAACTCATAACGGACAAATAAATATAATCCATAAAATCTCCTATAAAGAGTTAATAAATTACATTTTTATTCTCTATAATAATATTGAGTTCCTTCTTTTATGGATAATTTATACATTCCTTGGGAGGAAACAAAAGGACCGGCTTGTGGTACTCATGTGTGGCGCACAAACCGGCAGACCACGACTCCGCCGACTGAATGATATTATCAAGAAAGTACATAAAAAGAGTCGATAATCGTAAGGTATCGACTCTTAATAGTTTAATACTATAACTGTTTCGAGACAAGGGTAAACTATGATAAAAGAACAATTCAGCGGCTTCCTGCCCAGGTAAAAATGGCGCTATGTTTCCTTAATTTGAGCACAACAGGCAGGACAATGACTGACGCCACACCGATCTGAACAAGATTACCGGGGATTGATGTCATCGGTATGAGCCAATTGCCATAAATAATCGCTTCGGCCCCATAATAACCAACTACCTTAATGATACAAGCCACCACCAAAGCCAGAACATAGGCCGTGAGCGTCTGATTCTTTTCGCAAATAGCGCCGACGGTATACCCCATAAGCCCGACAATAATCAGAGTAAAGGGCGCCCACAGAAACCAGCCGCCCACCACATCAAAAAGGGCCATACCGATTCCCCCCGCCAAAGCTCCTAACCAGCGCCCATAAAGAATGGCAATAATGAATAAAGGCACATTCCCTAAATGAATTAATCCCCCGTTAGCGGCAACAGGCAAACGAACATTTACAAATACCGTACAAATAAAAACAAGAGCAATGCCCAAGGCCGCATAGACCAGTAGTTTTGTTTGATTTAAAGATCGTTGTTCCATACCGGTTTTTCCACCTTTCTCATATTCTTAATCTTAAGTTTAGTATTGTCGATGAAATCACGCTGTTTTGCAAAGCATGTTTGTATTATAAAACAAATTTGGCACTGTTGAAATATACAGAATTTATATTTTTGCTAGGTACAGATGAGAGGGTGGAAGTGGGAAAGCTTGTTTTGTATACGAGCCAGTCATGGCAGACCGGAGAATTTGGCAATGACGAAAAAAGCTTCAACCATTGTTGTTGAAATAAGGGTTGAAGCTTTTTTAACTATTTTTTTAAAACCGGCATCCATATCTCACTTTTAAAATTCGGTGCGGTTATATCTTTATGCTCGTTCCATAAAATCTCTGGTCCTTCTGCTAATTCATAGTGTGAGGCGGGTAACCATTCGGAATAAATGCGTCCCCATACATCCTGAAGTGTCTCAGGAAAAGGTCCAACTGCCGTAAAGACGGCCCACGTTGCAGCAGGGACTTCAAGTGGCATCAGGTCGGCGGGACAGTCTTTAGTTGTCGCTACGCCAATATAATGGTCAAGTTCGCCTTTTTCCTCCATTCTGCCTTCGGAGAAGTTTGTAGATGCACTAATTAGCCCTGCAGGATCAATATTTGAAAGGCTTTTTAGTTTGGCTATTATCTCAATATCTAATGATTGCCACATAGCAGCAATATCAGGGTTAACCCCGTTAAAAACGATAGGAACTCTTTTTTTGATGCCAATGATACGAAAAGCTTCTTTTTTTACGATGCGATAGTTCATTTCGATACCTCCTCTGATTGACAACTGAAAGGTCATCCGCGGATAGGCTTTTAATACCTGTCCATTGTTTTTAGCTTCAGACGGTGTTATACCGTGCAAACTTTGAAAAGCTCTGGTAAATGCATCTGGTGAATTGTATCCGTACTTAACGGCAACGTCAATGACCTTTATATCACTATTGATAAACTCAAATGCGGCAAGTGAAAGACGTCTGCGGCGAATGTACTCCGATAATGTGACACTTGCCAGGAAAGAGAACATTCTTTTAAAATGATATTCCGAGCAACAAGCCTGTCTGGCTACCTCTTTAAAGTCGATATCACCAGCCAGGTTTTCTTCAATATACCGCAAGGCTGTATTCATTTTGTCAAGCATATTTATGACCTCCTTACATCAATAAGAATAGCAGAAAACAAATCGGCCTATCCGACAATTCATGCACAGTTATGCAGGGGTCAAATATAAACGCAGTTTGAATACAAATTATTCTGCATTAATACTCAATTAAATTGCCGCCCACCTAAAGGTGAAGCGGCAATAAGTTGTACATGGTAAAGGTAACAATCTTCTTAATGAGCTTTAAAAGAGGACAAGGACTCTTGTACAACTGTTGAAAGTTGGTTTTCTGGCTGGTCATATGGATTTACCCATTTCTTCTGAATCATATAGTTCATGATTCCCTCATGTCCTGTCAGGCTTTGGGAACAATATCCTGCCAAAAAAGCACGAACCTCAGGGGTAGTTGCTGTTAAGGCTGCCGAAAAATAGGCTTGTGCCGTGGCGGCTGCACCGTATGTAGAGTTATAGGCAATAATTTTATCAGCAGATTCACCCGTGCTTCCGGAAAAAATTGATCCTATCAGTGAAGCCATTACTGTACCTCCCCACTTACCTGAGTTTGCTTTTCAAGTCCATATCCGGCAGTTGTAATTTTGTTTTCCACCACGAATTGTTGTAGCCCTGCCACCCTGGCCTGCGTTGCTGCAATCCCCGCCTGTGTCATGGTTTTTAGCTGCTCATCAGATATTGCCATCAAACTAGCTTGAGCTACCGTTAGAGCGTTGGTTTCCATCTCTAGAAGTTTTGCTAACGACAATACTTCTACGGGAGTCAGTTGGCGCACGTGAATTCCTCCTTGCAATTTATTCAGGATATTTTATATCTTTCCTAAAACCTAAATAAATATAACTAAAAATGTATCACCAAGGATATGCTCTTACATATTTAAAAATTGCTGTGTGTAACATCCCCATAACAATATGCAGCAACTACCGGTTTGAATATAGCGAATTAATTTACGCAGTTTACCGCAGTTTAAACTATCCTGTATACCAGGCTGCGGCATATCTCCGTGTATAATTTCTTGCGCTGCATTCAAAGCCACCTGATACTTTTTCTGGGTTAAGCTGCCAGAGTTGTTTTGCCCACCAGTAAGCGATGTACGTTCTCGCCTATGTATAGATTTTAATCCGCTGTCTTTCATAAAATCCGCCCCTTTGTTTATTTTATAAATGGATGTAGTTGTAGTATAATCATTATTAACATTAAAAAAAAATATTAAATATCAATAATTTCATATATTAGATATATAGATGAGGGGATTTATTAGACATGGAACTTCGGCAGTTAAAATATTTCCAACTGGTTTGCCAATTAGGTAGTATAACGAACGCAGCCGAACAAGCTCACATTGCCCAACCTGCAATGTCAATTGCAATTCAGAAGCTGGAAGAAGAGCTGGGAGTACAACTATTAGACCGCAGCCAGAAGAAAATTAAAGTGACTTCTGCAGGTTGCGTTTTTTTGAAGAGAGTGGGAGACATTCTGACCAGAGTAGAGAATTCCGTTCTGGAGATGAAAGATTATGGCAGCTTTCACCGGGAGAATCTGCGCATAGGAATACCGCCTATGCTGGGAGCAATGTTATTTCCTTATATATTTAGCAAATTTCAAAAAGAACACCCTTATTTGTATATTACCGTTATTGAAGAGGGGTCTCTGACTATTGCCGGCATGCTTGAAAAAGGAGAGCTTGATATTGGCATTATAATTATTTCGAATTTGTCGCCTCAGTTAGATACGATATCTATTACGACAAGTGAAGTATTTGTCTGCTTACCTATAGGTCATCCCCTTACCCAGCTCTCACGCATTCCATTACAAGAACTAAGGGGCGAGCAATTTCTTTTATTTAAAGAAGATACCTTTTCCCATCAACTTGTCGTTGAAGAATGTACGAAGAACCAGTTCTCGCCTCGTATAGTTGTTTCGTCCAGCCAGATAGAAACAATAATAGGTTTAGTCGAGCAGGGAGTTGGGATCACCTTTTTACTTGAACCTATTGCCAGAAAACATTCTAATGTTGCCAGCCTTCCGTTGGCCAATTCACTATCTGTTACAGCAGGGCTTGCCTGGAACAAAAATCGTTATTTATCGAACGCTACACAGGCATTTATCAGCGCAATACAGAATTTCTCCGAGCAATTTACAGGGGAGAAAACAGATACTTCTCAAAAAAACATTTGACTCTCTCGGTACTGGAGGGTTTATATTTTATCTAAAAAGGATAACAGTCTAACGGTAATTAGCAATCATTTGTCAATTTATTTTTATGTTGGTGACAGAATGAAGAATATGTATGCAATTGGTGATATGTCAAAAATTCATAATGTGCCCATTAGAACTTTACGTTATTATGATAAAATTGGGTTATTCAAGCCTAGTTTCGTAGATCAAGGAACCGGATACAGGTATTATTCAACAGAGCAGTTTGAACAGTTGAACATTATCAAGTATTTGAAATCAAGAGAATCGCCCATTGTATCAGTATAAATGAGGGCGGCCTTTTTTTCTTTGTAAGCGTCAACTAATAGATTGAATTATTTTTTGCAGGAGTTTTTCATTTTACTGGAGTATTGTGTACTATAGTGTCTAAGAGCGTTGTTGAGGTGAACAGAAATGTATGAATACATTATGGGCCTAATTGTAGTATTTTTGCTTATTTGGTTTGCCTGGAAATATTCTTCTCGGCATACAAATATACCGTGTCCATCCTGGCTTTACTGGCTTGTTGAGTTAGAAAACCCTTTTGCGAAAGGATGTCAATCAGCGGTTATAATTACTGGTCTTAATGTTAAAAGAGGAATGACAATACTTGATATTGGATGTGGTCCGGGCAGGCTAAGCATACCGCTAGCAAAAGCGGTTGGGGAACAAGGCCGAATTATTTCAATTGATATTCAAACTGAAATGCTAAACATAGTCCAACAAAAGGCCGAGAGGGAAAACATTAAAAACATCAGTGTTGTTAATATTCCCATGGGAGAAGGTAAACTTTGTGATTATAGTGCAGACGGGGCAGTAATGGCCGCTGTACTTGGTGAGATTCCTAACAGGGCTAGTGCCCTTGAAGAAATATATAAATCCTTAAAACCTGATGGAATTCTTGCAATCGCGGAAACAATTTTTGATCCCCATTACCAAAGTAAGCAAACCATATTGAATTTAGTCCAACCAATCGGATTTTCACAAGTCGATTTTATTGGGAACAAAATAGCGTTTACAATATATTTAAAGAAGATATAATATGGGAAGCGAAATTCAGTTATAAAATACCTGAAAGAAGCGTTAATTTTGATGATAGAGGGATTCCAATAAAGACTCTTGTTAAATTTGTATGAATTTGGCAGGAGCTTTGGGAGTTTGTGGCAAATATTACAAAGAAGTAAGTAATAAAGTTTCGTATCTTGTTCGATGGAACAGTCGCATTGTTTATGCAAAGGAGGTGTAACAGTGAGAATTGGCATTTTAACTTGCTCTGCAGCAACTCAGGATTCGGGGTGCTCATCAGTTAGTTGTCTTCATGATTTAAGAAAGAGAAAAGGGGCATTTGAAAGGTACAGTAATGATCAAACACTTGACCTAATTGGTATTATCAACTGTGCTGGATGTCCAACTTTAGCCGGTCCAGAAAAACTATTGAGTAGAGTTCGTTCATTAGCAGAATTCCGGGTTGATGCGATTCATTTTTCATATTGCATTGACGCTCTATGCCCTTATAAGTCAAAGTATCAGGCATTAATAAAAGAGAATTTTCCTGTAATCGACGTTATAATTGGAACTCACGAAGCGCATGTGACGCATGAACAATTTCGGGAAAGTGTTAAAGGCTTATTCTGCCAGCCAAAGCGAACAATGGTGGAGGTTATAAAAGGAAAGTAGTTACCAACCCAAGGAGCGGTGGTTGCAAAAATTCAAGGATAACCTTTGTCAATCCGCTGACGAAGGCTATCCTTGAATTTTTCAAAGGAATCGGAGAACATAGCCATAGTCTTCTTACACCTTTTCAGCCTTCAGCCAGTTTATTGGTCGACATCCCCGTCCATAGGTCATTATTAATCTCGCCGGTGGTCTCAATTTACTCAAAAATTAATATAAATCATATAGGATTTATAATTTAGGAGGAGACTGCTTATGGCGAAACGCTATCTCACCAGCAATCAGGGAACTCCTGTTACCGATGATCAAAATTCATTAACTGTAGGTGAACGGGGGCCCATATTACTTGAGGATATAGTTTTACTGGAAAAGATTACACATTTCAACAGGGAGAGAATTCCTGAAAGAGTATTACATGCTAAAGGAGCCGGAGCTTTTGGTTTTTTTGTACCCTATCAATCAATGGCTTCATTAACTAAGGCAAAATTCCTACAAGATCCTGAGAAGAAAACACCTGTTTTTGTTAGGTTTTCAATAGCAGGCAGTTCTCTTGGCGGCGCAGATACAGTGCGGGATATCAGGGGCTTTGCTGTTAAATTTTATACAGAAGAAGGTAATTATGACCTTATTGGCAATCATCTTCCTGTGTTTCCTATTAGAGATCCTATGCGGTTTACGGATCTTATTCATGCTTTAAAACCGAACCCGGTTAATAATATCAGGGGAGGACCGACAGAAGCCAGCCGGTTCTGGGATTTTATGTCGTTAAGGCCGGAGTCTATGAATTTTCTTACCTATCTGTTTTCGGATAATGGGATTATCAAAAGCTACAGAACCATCCAAGGATATGGAGTCAACACCTATTCGTGGGTTAATTTATGCGGGGAAGAGGTGTATGTTAAGTATCACTGGGAACCCTGTGCAGGGGTTGAATACATAGATAGCAAGACCGCAGCTCAACTTGCAGGCACAGACCCTGACGTAGCAAGCCGGGATTTGTTCGATACCATTGCTGCAGGGCATACAGTCGAATTCGAAATGCGTGTACAGATAATGAACGTTGAGGCTGAATGCGAGCAGACGTTTGATCCCTTGGATCCTACTAAGATTTGGCCGGAAAACTTGTTTCCATTAATGCCGGTAGGCAGAATGGTGCTAAATAAAAATCCTGAGAATTTTTTTGTTGAAGTCGAGCAATCAGCCTTTTCGCCGGCGGCTATTGTACCGGGAATAGCTTTTTCGAATGACAGAATTCTACAAGGCCGTACTTTTCCCTATGGAGATACTCAAAGATATCGCATAGGTGTAAATTATTTACAACTTCCAACAAATATGCCTAGAAGTCCGGTTGACAATATGATGCAGGACGGAGATATGCAAACCATGTATAATCAAGGTATTGTCAATTATTTACCCAATACTTTAGCTGGCGGGATGCCTATGGAGGCACCTCAGCAAGGAAAACCTGCTGAGAATTTCGCTTCAGGTAATATAGCCCGGCACGAACTAACAGGCGACGATTATTATCAAGCCAGGAGTAGATATCGAACTATGTCTGCAGCGGAAAGGAAACGTTTAGTTTCTAATATCGTAGAAAATCTAAGTCAAGCGTATGAGCCTATTCAAAGGAGGGCGGTTGAACAGTTTTTGCGGGTAGATAACGAATTTGGCAGCAGAATCGCACAGGGAATAAATTTGATCATATAAAATGCTACCGACCAAAACTGTCTAAGTGATTCTAAGACTTAGGGGGTGATTAGCGGATGATAGTAAAATAGACATTGGTCACCCTGCTGACTAATGTCTATTTTACATTCGACTATCTAATGACTTTGGCGAGCGCTTTGTGGAACTGTCCCCAAACCCTGAAAATTTTTCTATCTTTGTCATATTTTTGACACAATTAAAATGTATAGTATGAGAGATAACTTATAACCTATCCCTTAATTTTTGCAAAACAGAATATATCCAATTGAAAAGAGGAATCTTATGTTAAGAAAACTTATCCCAATATGTACTGCACTTATTATTGCTCTGTCAGGCGTAACCGTCAGTGCATCACCGGCTTTGGAAAAAGAAATAATGAATGATTTGAAACAGTTTAACGGACAAGTTGGCGTATACGCCAAAAACTTAAAAACGAAAAAAACGATAAAATATAACCAGGATACGGTTTTTCCTACGGCCTCCACAAGTAAGCTGATTGTGGCTTTGGCTACATACAAATATCTTTATCCCAAAGCGCCGTCCTATAAACAAAATGAGTATGATCAAGCCATTGATCTAATGATAAAAGTAAGTGATAACAATACGTTTAACAAATTACTGAATGAGTTTGATACAACCAAAAAAGACGGATTTAATAAAGTCCAGCGGGATTTACGGTTAAATAAGACGAAAATCCATAATGAACAGGCGTTTAAAAAATACAATTATCATAGCGTAACAACACCTTATGAAATGTCCAAGGTTCTTGAGTCCATATACAAGGAAAAATATGTTGACAAAAAAAATGTGCGGCGGTTAAAAAATAACCTGGCCAACACAATCTTCCACGATGAGATTCCCCGCTATATGCAGGTACCAGTATTTCATAAAGTGGGGGAGCTGGATGATGTGCTTTGTGATGTGGGTATTGTTCAGGACGGACATGAGCCAATTTTAATTAGTTTTTACACCCGCACAGGTAACCATAGCTATTCCAGTGACTTTATTGCAAATGTATCAGCAAAACTCTACAATGCGTTACGGAGGTAAATGCGAAGGACATCCTTTCTTGATCTTTTGCATACTGCCAAGTATGTGGTATATTAACTTATAACTATGCTTAAGTGAAATGAGGATAATCTGTGGAACTGTTTGCAATACTACTAAGTTTGATCTTACTAATGTTCTTTTCTTTCCGAGGTTACTCTATTATCTTGTTCGCTCCGCTGTTTGCCGTTTTGGCTGCTGCAGCCAGTAATTTTAGTCTGATGCCGGTATATACGGAAATCTTTATGACTAAGGCGGCCGAATACTTTAAAATGTATTTTTCGATTTTTTTACTGGGTGCCATTTTTGCTAAAGTTATGGAAGAGGGTGGGCTGGCGCTGACAATTGCCGGAACTATAGCTAATAAACTAGGTAAAGAGAATGCTATACTTGCGGTGATACTAGGGTGTGCCTTCCTCACTTATGGCGGCATTAGTGTATTTGTTGTTGTGTTTGTTATGTATCCGTTTGCCAGTGCTCTGTACCGGGAGGCAAATATTCCGAAAAGATTTATACCTGCTGCTTTATGGTTAGGTACATTCACCTTCAGTATGGGAGCCTTTCCTGGTTCGCCCCAGATACAAAACATTATACCAACAGCATTTTTTGGCACTACTACCTGGGCGGCACCCTTGCTGGGCTTAAGTAGTGGGCTTGCTGTTTTTTTTCTGGGCTGGGCCTGGCTTATATACCGACAGCGTCAGGCTGTGGCGCTGAATGAGGGTTATGGGGAGCATACCGTAAATGAGCCGGAGGATAGAGCGGAAGGGCAATTATCAAACCACACACTTGCGTTTCTCCCACTTATCGTAGTTATCTTGGCTAACCTGTATCTTAGCAATCCCTTCCAATGGTCTTGGGCTTATCACTGGAACGAAGAAATTTTGTTATCTGTCAAAGTTTTGAAACTGTCACTTTTAAGTACAAGTGTAGACAAAGTACGCGCAATTTGGTCGTTGAATATAGCCTTGATTCTAGGTATTCTTTTTGCAATATACATTGGGCGGGAGCAGTTTCGTAGAACCGGTGGGATTGCAGCTTCATTAAATAGAGGTGTAAACAGCTCTTTAGTAGCAGTGCTTAATACTGCTTCAGGCTATGGCTATGGCAGTGTGGTAGCCAGTCTGGCTGGCTTTCAGGTAATAAAATCTTTCCTGATGGATATAAAGATTGGGGCAGGCCCCCTGGTTTCGGAAGTTATTACCGTCAATATTATGGCAGCTATTACCGGCTCGGCGTCAGGAGGATTAACAATCGCACTTGGTATGCTTGGGGCGGACTACTTAAACTGGGCGCATGCAACCAATGTCCCGGTCGATGTTCTGCACCGTTTTGCCGCTCTGGCTTCCAGCGGGCTGGACTCAATGCCTCACAACGGTGGGCTTATTACAGTGATGGCAGTGTGCGGCTTAACCCACAAGCAATCATACTATGATCTGTTTATAATTACAGTTATAAAAACACTACTCATCTTTATATTTATTGCGTTATACATAACGGTTGGGAATTTCTAGTTTTATTTCGGTTAAAAGACTTTGTTCAGACACGGAAGCAAGGGGACGCAAAATCTGCTTCGCAATAGCACTTGATTTTATGCATTTTGGAGGGGGACTGGCACGGCAGAAGCAAAATGTACGTCCCTGTGCTCCTACCTGTGCTCCTCCCGTTTTCTTTCTTTGATATTGGGTTTGCGGATGACCGGTAATGGCATATTGATGATCGCTTATCCGGTGATTAGGAGCTGTGTCTTTTAAACTGATCTTCGATCTGTAGCAAAGCATTAACAATATTAGGGTCAAACTGGGTACCTGACGCCTCCCTGATGATGGTAAGCGCTTCTTCGTGGGTATGTGCCCGTTTGTAGCATCTTTCGCTGACCAAGGCATCATAAACATCGACGACTGCTACAATTCTGGCCGACAGGGGAATATCTGTCCCGGCTAAGTTTGCGGGATAGCCATTGCCGTCCCAGCGTTCGTGATGGAAGCGGCAGATGTCATAGCAGTGGCTAAGATAAACGTCCTCGCCGCTTACCAGCAAAGACTTGATAATTTCGCTGCCGATCACGGTATGGGTTTTGATAACTGCAAATTCTTCCGGTGTAAGGCGTCCGGGCTTTAACAGGATGTTGTCTGGGATGCCGATTTTACCGATGTCATGCAGCGGCACGGCTTTAATTAAAACGGAGTAATCGCAGTCAATTAATTGCTGGCGGTAAGTTTGCTTTTTCAGCAGTTCCATGATGAGGAGCTGGGTTAGCTCGCGGGTGCGTTTGACATGTTCGCCGGATTCCAGGCTGCGGTATTCGATCAGATTTGCCATGGTTTCCAGAAAAATTTCTTTTGTGGCTACCAGTTCATTGGCTTTGGCGTCCACTAAGTCCTCCAGCTTTTCGCGGTAGCGCATTAGCTCAATGTGAGTTGCCGCCCGGAGCCTGACGACTTTCGGGTTAAACGGCTTGGCGATATAATCTACGGCCCCGGCGTTCAGGCCCCTTATTTCATTGGTTTCTTCGTTGGCGGCGGTAATAAAGATCACGGGAATTTTTTGCAGGACAGGATCGGTTTTCATAAACCGCAGCACTTCAAAACCGTCCATCTCCGGCATCATGATGTCCAGGAGCACTAACTGCGGTTTTTGGATGCAAGTAATTAATTTGGTGACGGCCTCCAAACCGTCGGCGGCTTGTTGAATTTCATAGGAATCCGCCAGGATTTCCTGCAATATAAGCCGGTTGACCTCCATGTCGTCGACAACCAGAATGGTTGCTTTATCTGTTGTATAATCGCTCACCGGACTCCCTCCCTTTCCAGTAACTTTTGGATCAAAATTATGGTCGCATCCATTGTCGTGGTGAGGGAAGAAGTCAGTTGGGTGACATTGATCCCGTTTTTAGCCTGGATTTCAATGACGGCGGCAATGGCGCTTAGCTCTGTGAGACCTAAGTTGGCGGCGGCGCCTTTTAGGGCGTGCGCCGTATTTGCTGCTTTGACCGGTTCGTCTGTTTCGATCAGGCTAATGATTTCAGCGACTATTTCCTGTCCAGTAAAATTTTTGAGCAAGGTAAAGTAGAGCTTTTTGTTGTTCATGAGTCTGTCTAACCCCGCCCGTACGTCAAGTATGGGGAGCAAATCGGTATAATCCGGCGAAGTATCGGGTGGCAGGCGTTCGGGGAAGGTAATGGGCCGGTAAGAGCAGGCTGGCGCAGGGGCTTCTGTTGGGGACAGGTATTTGTTTAGTTTTGTTATCAGTTCCCCGGGATCGAGCGGCTTGCCGATGTGGTCATTCATTCCTGCCTCTAGGCATTTTTCGATGTCTTCCCGGAATACGTCGGCTGTCATGGCGATAATGGGAACCTGTCTGGCCCGGGCGATGGGCAGGGAGCGTATGTTTCGGACGGTTTCATAGCCATTCATTTTAGGCATATGCACGTCCATTAAGATCAGGCTGTAGGCATCCGGTTGCTTGGCAAAACGGTCCAGAGCTTCGGCGCCGTCAACGGCAAAGTCGATCGCAATGCCGGTATCTTCCAGCAGAGAAGCGAGAATCTCCCGGTTGACGTCCACGTCTTCCGCCACCAGCAGGGAAAAGGCCGTAAAGTCATGTCGCTGGAGCTGGAACTGGCTGGTCTGATCTTTTACGGCCACTCCCATAATTTCATTGATTGCATTCATGATGGCCGACGGGAACAGCGGTTTGGCAATAAATTTACTTATGCCCGCCGCCGTTGCTTCTTTTTCAATATCGCTCCAGTCGCTGACGGAAATCATAATGACCACTGTGTTTGGACCGGTTAGCTGTTTGATTTTTTTTGACAGGTCAATACCATTAATGTCCGGCATCAGCCAATCGACAAAAATGATGTTATAGGGCGCTTCCTGACGGGCGTGAATCAGGGCGAGCGCTTCCTGACCGTTGGCCGCGACGTCGCAGGCCAGCCCGAAAGCGGACATGACATGGAGGAAGTAATCCCTGGTTTCAGGGGAATCGTCGACGGCGAGGATGCGGAGCGAGGTTTTGTCAATCTGCTTGCTTAACACGGGTTGTTGTTGCGATATGCCGTTTTTCACCTTGATGGTAAGGCTGAATTTGGCGCCTTCATCCAGTTTGGATTCAATCCAGATGGAACCGTCCATCAGATTGACGATTTTTTGGGAAATTGCCAAGCCCAGGCCTGTGCCGCCGTATTTACGGGATATACTGCCGTCGGCCTGTTCAAAAGAAGTAAACAGCCGGGCTTGTTGTTCTTCGGAGATGCCAATGCCGTTATCACTGACTTCGATTTTCAAGATGGAAATATTATCCGCTTCTTCCTGTTTAGTTACGGTTAAGACAATGGTGCCATGATTAGGCGTAAACTTGATGGCATTGGAGAGCAGGTTGGTAATGACTTGGGACAGCCGGGTTTCGTCGCTGATGATGAAAAACGGCAGAGTGGGGTCCAGATTGACGATAAGGTTTTGCCTTTTTTCTTCAGCCCGGAAGGTGACCACATTCATAATGTTCATCAGCATGCTTTCCAGGTTGAATTCATGCAGGTACAATTCGAATTTATTGGCTTCAATTTTGGACATATCCAAAATATCATTAATTACGCCTAATAAATGTTTGGAGGCCTGATCAATTTTTTCAAGGCAGTACTCTTTTTTCGCCTGGTCCTTAGCTGTCCTGGCAATATTGGTCATACCGATGATGGCATTCATTGGCGTTCTCATTTCATGGCTCATGCGGGAGAGAAATTCACTTTTGGCCAGGCTGGCGCTTTCCGCGGCCAGTTTGGCATTTGTTAAGGATGCTTCGGTTGATTTTAGATTGGTAATATCTACGGAATGCTGCAGGTGAACTTTTTTGCCATCCAGCCATTCGATGATGCAGTCGGTATTTTTATAGTACTTACGGGTTGCGGTGTTATGCTCTTCCCAGGTAACCGGCGTGTCCGGATTGGCCAGCAATTGAGGGACAGGGCAAAAGTCGCAACGCTGTGTAAAGCCGGCTTGAAGGACCTGCCAGCAGGTAGTGGCGGCAATGTCATCTTCGAGACAAAATTCCCGTTTCATTTTGTCGTTGATGAATAGCAGTTTGTTGGTATGGGGATCAGAGACGTAAAGACAGGCGTCAAGGCCGTTGAGCAGCCGCTGCAATACCGCCAGCGAGGAACTTAGCTGCTGCTTTTCGGCTTCCAGCGGCGCGCTGAGCATGCGGGCGATTGCCATGCCAAACCTGGCGGCGGCAAAGCCGGCCAACACGAGCAGCAGCACCATGACCGCCATGGCTGCCTGTGCCCGGCGCTTATTTTCTTCCACCGCCTGTCTGCCGGCCTGTTCTTTCAGTAGCGACAGTCTGTCAATGGCCTTGGCAAAATTGGCGGACAGTCTGGGGCCGTCGTTGACCATTACCTTAAAGGCAAGCTCTTTATTGCCGGCAGCACATAATGTCGCGACCTGATTACGGTACAGGTTGAAGTTTTCCAGGACATTGGAAAAGTAGGCAAATTCTTTTTTCTCAACCTCAGTGAGTTGGCTTGCGGCAAAGGTTTGCATTGAATAATCGATTTTGTTGCTGTTTTTTTTCAGTTCATGGATGTAGGAGGCGATTTTAGCCGGATCATTTTCAAGAACCATATCCCGCAAATGCACCCGATTCTGCTCAAAGCAGCCGTTAATGACCCTAAGTTTTAACAGCGGCAGGGCCTGGTACTGGTAAAGATCGCTGTCCATATTCTGTAGCCGCAGAATGTTGACTATGCCCACAATTCCCACCAGCAGCGACACGGCTGCCACCAGGCAGAAACGCCATAATAATTTGCGACTCAAATTTGCGGGTAATGTTTGCATCAGTGGTTCTCCCCGGCAGCCGGCGCTGCTAACTCCGGCTGAGGAATAATAATAGGGGATTGATCGCCGGTTTGCGCATTTTTAAAGGCAGCCTGGGCCAGTTCTTTGAAAGCTCGCGAGGAGTGGGTGGCCCCGGTAATTGCGTCGACCTCTTCCGGGTTTTGATAGACCAGCAGGTTCTTGGCGAACCTCGGGCAATAGTCGCTGGGGCCCAGGCCGCTGTCGTTTATCATTTCCTGATTGTATGCCTGGTCCTGTGTTTTTAAATCGCCAGACTTATTTACGTAATCATAAGTTGCCTCTTCGATTTCGCCCCCATCATTAATTTTCATGATGAAAAAAGCCTTCCAGCCGTGCCAGTCTGGCTGATCATACATGGCAGAATATGTTCCCGGACTGAGTGTAACGGTAGATGCCGGCAGTTGCTGCAAGGCATCCTCCCCAGATGGGGAAGGATAAAACAAAAAGAAAAGGCCAGCCAGTATACAACCAACAGGCAATAAAGCATATCTGTTCATTACAATTCTCCTTTTTGAACCGGTCAAGACGTAGGGCATGCTGGCCACTATGCCTCAGGATAGCGGTTAGATGACGCTGATGGGACACATGTCCCCAAGTTGACATTTTACCCAAAGAAGATGGCACTTGCATAACTTCATAAATTATCTCGGTGAATGTTCATATTCATGGTATGGACAGTTTGTCCGAAGTGTCCACGATAGCCCCTCCTTGCCGTTTATGTAAGGGCCCGATTGCTTACCCGGTTTTAAGGTCTTTTAGCAATATTTGTCAATTGTTGTTTTACACATATATACTGTGAATACTAATAAGAAAGTGGGGGAAGTGTCAATTCTGCCGCTGATATAAACTGAAGTCGTCCAGATTATACCAGACGACATAAAGGCTGATTTTTTGCCGTTTGGATGGCAACCGGCAGGGGGAGTTAAGCGGTACATTTTAAGTGGGACAAGGCTAATGCAGTCCTCGGATTGGCATATATAGCTCGGACGAAAGGGAAGCTTGAAAAGTATATTCCTAATGCTGAATTACTGAAAATGCCTTTGCTGGGAAACTGGAAGCTAGAACACTAAACTTGAATGTACAGTAAATAGGACATTGGTCAAAGTATTGACTAATGTCCTATTTTGCGCTTAAACTATAAAATTGGTATCTGAAGAAGCGAGGGACGCCCTTTGTGCTTCTTTTGTAGGAAGCAAGGGGAAGAAAGGGCAGCTTAATTTCGGTTGGAAATTGAATATTAACATGCCCTTATTTAATATGTTCATATCACATTTAGGAACAGATAAATTGATGGCAGCAATCCGGAAGTTTTCAGCTGTTAACTCCAAGATTGCTGCTGTTTTTCTTCCTATGCGGAAGTATGAAATTTCGCGCGATCAAGCTCAATCCAGAATCTTACGCCTTGATCTAGGTTCTCTGCCCCAAAGTTGTTATGATGACGTTCCTGGATTGCCTTTACAATGGCCAGGCCTAAACCCACTCTGCCGTCTTCCCGCGGCCGGGCCTGGTCTGCGCGGTAAAAACTGATCCATATTTTATCCAGACTATCATCTGCGATATGGCTGCCTGAATTCATTACTGACAGGCGGATTTTTTCCCTGTAGGGCGTTAAATCAAGGGAAATGATCTTATCCTGATTGACATGGGAAAGCGCATTATTAATAAAGTTTACGATGACCTGCTCAATTTTACCCCGGTCTGCATATACCAGGATTTCATTGCTGGTTTCAACTGATAATTTTATGCTTTTTTCGGCGAATATGGCGGTGTATTTATAGAGTACTTGTTTCACTAAAACAGCTATGTCAAATACTGTTTTATTCAGCTGAAAGTACTCTGATTCGAGTTGCGCCAGGTTCAAAAGATCTTTGACAGTTTGATCCATTTTACGGGCTTCGTCCATAATGACTTCACAGTAGAAACTTTTGTTGGTCTCATCTTCCATCACATTGGCCTTAAGCCCTTCGGCATAGCCTGAAATCAGGGAAATGGGGGTTTTAAGCTCATGGGAAACATTGGAGATAAACTCTTTGCGCAAGTGTTCGAGCTGCCGCTTTTTTTGAATATCTTCCGTAAGGCGCTGATTTTTTAGATGAAGTTCCTGGATGGCTAAGTCCAGTTGATCGGAAAGATAATTAATACTGTCAGCAAGGTCGGATACTTCATCATTGCTTTGGTGCTGGCACTTTTTTCTGAAGTCGAGATTGGCCATACTGTGGGCAATCTCTTTCAACTGAATGATCGGGTGTGTGAACCGCCTGGCAAAGACCACTGTCCAGAGGCAGCCCAATAAAATGACTGGTATGGCAGTAAACCCCATAAACTGATTAGCGATAGCGACGCTTTCCGTTATGGTTGATAAGCGAATTCGCAGCATCAGAACATCGCCATTTTGCAGCTTGCGCTCCAAAACGAGGTAATCTCTATTTAAAATAGGGTCTTTCTGAATTTCCAGGATGAATTGGTCATTAATAGATTGGTCTATTTTTAGATAATTGGAGGATACATTTGCTCTAGAAGTTTGATCCGGTGATGCAGTGGCTTCTGGAAAAAATGGCTTCCCGTTGATTAGGCGGTAAATGGAACTGTATTTGGTTATACCGTCTGTACCGGTAATCCGGATAGAAACACTCATGTCGCTCTCCAACTGTTCCAGAGTGGACGCGATTTTACCCGGGTCATCCTTATACAGGTCATCAATAATCTGGCTGTTGTAGATTAACAGATCCTGCTTTTTGCTCATATAGTATTTTTCAAGGTATTGCGTATTTAACAGCCACACCAGGCCGACATACAACAGGACCAGGCCGCTCATACCAAGATACAGTTTGGTTTTAATCGGAATCCTCATTTAGCTTCCTCAAATATGTAGCCCAGTCCCCGGACGGTTTGAATCCATTTGCTCAGGGTACCAAGTTTTATTCTTAGCCTGTTGACATGCGTGTCTACTGTGCGCAAATCGCCGAAATAGTTATAGTCCCAGACCCGTTCCAGTATCTGTTCGCGGCTTAAGGCCTTGCCGCGATTCATCGCTAAAAACAGCAGCAAGTCATATTCTTTCGGGGTCAGATTCAAAGACTGCTCATCCAGATAGACTTCGTGAGCGGCGGTATTAATCGTCAGGCCGCCAAATTGAAACGGCGTATCCGCTATGATTTCGGTCCGGCGCAGCAGCGCTTTGACTCTAGCCACTAAAATTTGCGGGCTGAACGGTTTGGTAATATATTCGTCGGCGCCGATTTCAAACCCGAACAATTCATCCGCCTCTTGGCTGCGGGCGGTTAGGAAGATGACCGGTATGTTGTATTTAGTGCGGATTTCCCGGCATACGCTCCAACCGTCTCTTCCTGGCATCATGATATCTAATATTACCAGCGCGATATTGTCGGAGAGCAGCGTAAGCGCTTTTTCTCCGTCTTCTGCCTCTAGCACATCATAACCGGCTTTGCGCAAAAAGTCTCCCACTAACTTGCGCAGACGGAATTCATCATCCACGATCAAGATGGTTTCTTTGACCATAGCAACACCTCTTAGATTAATTCTAGTGAAAAGATACAATATCCCTTTTTACTATTTTACTTTTAAAATGTGACAAAATTGTAACAAATTTGTCACAGAGTTGTAAACTAGTTTGTTTACAATGAAATCATCTATTAATTACCCGCTTATTACCTTTGTCAATAGACTTTGCTCTCACACGCCGGAGAAGCGGGTGTTTTAGAAAAGATGAATTCATCAGTTTGCGAGGGATGGGATGAAGTTAAATCAAATGCCGCAAAGGGAAAAAATCGATGCGATCTATATCGTTAGGGCCTTAACCATTATTGGAGTCATACTAGTTCATATCTCGTCTGTACCTGTTGGAATGGTAACTCCGGAATCAAAAACATTTGCCATTTACAATTTTATCAATATTTTTAGCAAATTCGGAACTCCTACATTTATTTTCCTTAGTGCCTTTGTATTGTTTTACAGCTATTTTTATCGTCCCTTTACCGGAAATTTGATTTTGCGATTTTATAAACGACGTTTTCTGTATGTTTTGCTTCCTTACCTGATTTTTTCGCTGGGCTATTATGGTATGCAATGTTATGTGGATGGGAAAGGCTGGGAAGAGTTTATTAGTCACGCTTCGTTTACGGAGTTTCTTTATATGTTGCTTATGGGGAAAGCATTTTACCATCTCTATTTTGTTTTTATTAGCATTCAATTTTATTTCCTATTTCCTGCCCTGCTATGGTTGTTACAGCGATATCGTTATCTTACCAGACATTTGATCTGGACAGGCATTGTCCTGCAATGGGCGTTTGTGCTGGTTAATCAGTGGGAGTGGCAATATGCTGATAAAGGCTCTCTTTGTTTTTCATATATCTCGTATTATTTCTTGGGCGCTTTCTTAGGAATTCATTATGAATCTGTTGAAAAGTGGGTTTTGCTTACCCGAGAACGCATTCGATCATATCAAATCTGGCTTTGGCTGATTTTGTATTTGGGTTGGGGCTCAGCGGCAATCGCCAATGTCTATATCTGGTATCAGTTAAGGGCATATGGCATTATCCAGCATGTATTGGTGTATGAGGCGCTATGGCATCTTCATGCTTACATAACTGCTCTGATCCTGTTTCAGGTCTCCTGCTTTTTAATTGACCGCCTAAGCCGCGTGTGGGTTAATACTCTCTTGCATCTTGGTACAGTTTCTTTCGGCGTATATCTTCTGCATGCCGGGTTGTTGGATTTTTACTTTAGCATCCCGGTGGGAGATTCACCGCCTATTTATCATTTATTTGTGATAGGAGGATTTTTGTGGACACTTTTAAGCTCGTGGACAATCGTTGGGTTGGCGTTTCAATTAACCAATAGGGCCTGGATACTTTTCGGCCCTCTACCGGCGACGAATCTGCTCCGGCAAGAGTATACAGGGGAAACGGAAGGAGTTCCTCGTATACAGGCACAATGAGGAATCGATGAGTGTCTTATCCTTCCTCTTCCCGCGTTTAATGGACAGTCCTAAAGGTGCCGCTGCCAGTGCTGCTATCTACAGCTTAGTGGAAACAATCTCAAAGGCTAAATTGGAATTTGCAGGACATTATTTGCCACCTGAACACTAATTTAATAATAACTACCTGTTATATAAGGTATGTAAACCCAAGCGCAAGCAAATCCTAAACAGGGAGCTATATAGCTATGAAAACGGGGTGAAGCGAAGGTCTGAGAAGCACGTTAACCACCTGGAAAATGAGAAGAGTCCATCTTATTGCGGCACGTGGATAATCCGATTGGCTGGTATCTGTCGGACGTAATGCAACGGGGGGAGCAACATTGGCAAATTCATTAAATATTAAACCATTAATAAATGAGAACTCAATATCTTTTGATTCGTATGAGAAAATGGCAGAATATTATTTTGAATGTGTTGATACGAAGCCATTTAATGCATACTATGAAAGGCCGGCTACACTGTCATTGCTTCCTGATATTAATGGGAAAAAGGTGCTAGATGCCGGGTGTGCTGCAGGATGGTACAGTAAATGGTTGTTGGATAATGGTGCAAAGGTAACAGCAATAGATTTTAGTCCTCATATGATAGAAATGACGAGGAAGAGAATCGGTGAACAGGCTGATATTAGAATGGCTGATCTCAACGAACCGCTAAATTTCATCGAAGATAAATCAATAGACGTTATTGTGTCATCCTTAACACTTCACTATATTAAAGACTGGAATCCCGTAATGGCTGAGTTTAATAGAATACTAAAGCCATTAGGTTCTTTAGTATTATCAGTGCATCATCCGTTTATGGACTTTACATATTTTCATAGAGAAAACTATTTTTTAACAGAGATTATAGAAGATGAGTGGGATACTAATTGAACCATATTGGGCTACGCGGACAGGTTAAATGGCGAGTATCTCCTGATTTCGTACATTAGCGGAGAAATGCCACCTAATGCACTATGACGTCTTTTGGTATTGTAATAATCAAACCAACTTTTGAAGCTTGCAGCGGCTTGGCCAATTGTGGCAAAATAGCGTTTTTTAACATGTTCACCTTTAAACAAGTGGAAAAAAGATTCCATAGGTGCATTGTCGTACGGATTACCTTTGCGGCTCATACTGCCGATCATGCCGTTTTCCTTTAATATGTCTTTGTATTTTTTAGAGGTGTACTGACTGCCCATGTCTGAATGATGCATAAGGCCTTTAGGCGGCCGCTCCCGCAAAATAGCCATATTCAGTGCTTTAGCAGCTAATTCTGCCGTTGGCCGATTTCCTAATGCCCAGCCTACTAGTTTTCTTCTTGCAAGATCTAATACAGCCGCCAAATAGCACCATTTACCGCCAACTCTAACATAAGTAAGATCAGCAAGCCACACGGCATTAAAATCGGTCACATCGAATTTTTGATTTAGAAGATTGGGAAACGCCTGTTCATTTGGATCGGCTTTAGTTGTTTGTGGCTTATATTTACTTTTAATCTGAGCTTTGATCCCATGTTGATGCATGATACGCTGCACCCGGCTGCGGCCTACGGAAACTCCTTTTCCGTTTAATTCTTCATACACCTTCTGAACGCCATAGTTATGATCATTCTCACGTTCAATTTGCTGTATATGTGCCACTAAAACAGCATCTTTTGCAAAAGGTTTTGGACAGCCCGCTTTGACCCAGTTATAATAACTGCTCTTGGAAATTGATAGTACGCGGCATAATTCTCGAACAGCAAATTTCGAGCGGTGGTCATAAATGAATTGATAGATTACTTGCTGTTCTTTGCGAAGTATACCGCCGCTTGCTTTAAAATGGCTACCTCATTTTCTAATTCTTTGATTTTACGTTGTGCTTTCCGCAGCTCGTCAGCATCGGGCTTAAGGTTCCCAGAGCCGGGGAAAGCTTGCTCTGGATTTTCTTTATACTGCTGAATCCATTTATAAATTGTATTTTCATGCAGGCCTAACTCTTCAGCTAAGCTGGGGCAGGTGCGCTCTCCATTTATATATAGTTTTACAATATCTTTCTTAAATTCTGAATCAAATCGTTTTCCTTTCATTATGGACACCTCCTGGTTTTATTGTACCAGCCATTCATGGTGTCCGCAAAAGGCAATACGGTTCAAATATAGGAAAAGTAAAAGTCCAATTTTATAGAAGACCTTTGTGTAACATCATCTCACCTATAATAGATGCGGGATTTATAATTGAAAAGCTGATAGAACCTATGCCAACAGAAAAATTCAAGGAATTGCATCCTAAAATATATGAGAAGCTAACTCGAAACCCCCAGTTTCTTTTTTTAAGAGCAAGAAAAAACTAAACAATTGTATGGCAAAAACAAACAACAGCTAAGAGAGAGGATACCTTCTTTCTTAGCTGTTGTTTAAAATTCCGTAGTTATTTACTTGACTTACCACAAATTGCCTTCTACTCCAAATTTAAAGTTAAACCAAATTCATCGAATAAGCCCTTTTTTCCAACAGCGGTTACACGTATAGCACGTCCATCAGATAAATATTCTATCCAGTTAAGCTCAAACATACGTTGCGTCAGTGATGCACCTAAGCTGCCAGCTAAATGATATCGGCGTTCACTCCAGTCTAAACATTGTCGAGCAAAGCAACGACGACATTTTCGCTTTTTCTCGACTTCTATTCCGAAGTTTTTAAATTTGGTTTTACCTGCTTCGGTTAATAGGAAATCTTTACCTGATTTCTCCAGAAATCCGTCTTCAAGTAGCTTGTCTGTTAAGTTTACTCCTAGTTTGCCTGCCAGATGATCATAGCAGGTTCTTGCAAGCTGTAAAGCTTGTACTTGATTCGATTCTCGAAGGGATCGAATGGGTTTGGAAGGAGAAATTGCAAGAAGGGCTTCAAGTGCAGTTGCCACTTCGGTAGTTGCAAGACGAAAATATTTATGGCGGCCGAAGGATTCTTGAACGAGGAGTCCTCCTTTTATCATTTTAGCGAGATGTGTGCTAGCCGTCTGAGGCGATATCTGGGCGGAACGGGCCAGTTCGCCTGCAGGTAAGGCTTTTCCGCCGAGCAAATTTAGAAGTATTGTGAGACGTGAAGGATCACCGATGAGAGAGGCAATTTCCACGAGATTGGGATTTATCATCATATTTTAATATCTCCTTGTAACATTCATACTTCGATTCTAGCCGAATTATTGCTATGTTACAATATGCTCAAATGAAAAAGTGGGATATGACGGAGGTATCGTAAATATGAATGATAAGCACCGCTTAATAGAGCAACATGGCTATATTAAACAGCAAGAAGACGGATTATATGCAATACGGGTTCGAACCATTGCAGGTAACTTAACTAGTGTTCAATTACACAACCTAGCAGATTTATCCGATAGATACGGTAATGGTCAAGTGCATATTACCACTCGACAATCAGTAGAACTGCATTGGATACCGGAAAAAAAGTTAGACAGTATTTTTCAAGAAATAAATGAGTTAGGTTTATTGATTGCAGTTCGTGGACCGCGAATATTAACCGTTATCGCTTGTCCTGGAATAAGGCTCTGTAAAAAAGGGATTTGCAATACTATAAATCTAGCTACTCAATTGGATGCTTTAATGGTAGGGCGGAGTCAGCCGTCAAAAACTAAAATTGCTTTAAGCGGTTGTCCAAATTCTTGCGCTAAGCCTCAAATCAATGACATTGGGCTACATGGAGTTATTGTCCCAATTGCTGACAGTGGTTGTATTGGTTGTAAAACTTGTGAAACGGTGTGCAAATTCAAAGCAATTTCAGTACAGGACGGTAAGCCGCATATTGCGGTTGAAAAGTGTATTGGCTGCGGATTGTGTGTGAGAATTTGTCCTAACCACGCTTTGCACATCCATAAACAAGGTTATAGCCTGTACATGGGCGGAAAGATCGGTAGAAAACCAATCTTGGGTAATAAGATTTTTACTGTTATACCAGAACAGGAAGCTATTTCCTACATTGAGATCGTACTTCATGTTTATAATCAATTAGCTTATAAAAACGAGCGAATTGGGGATGTAATAAATCGAATCGGTTTGAATAGTTTCCTGCAAGAAATATTACAACATGTTCCAGAATGCTAATATCCTGTTAAAAACGCTCGCATTATAACAGAATCAAGATAAAGATAAGCACGGTCTGGCTAATATGCCACGGAATGATTTAATGACATGTCCGTAGCTTTTATTCTTTTTATCCCGCTCTCTCCATATATCTATATGGGAGGGGATTAAAAAGTGGGAGAGAAAGAAAATTATGTTTTTCAAACACTGTTTGGAATTTATGAACGAAGTTTAGATGAGGCAAACAATATAATAGCCCGTGCACAAAATCCTTTAGCGGCCCTAAGTGTAATTATTGCAATCTGGGGTTATATGGTGCAGTCGATAATTTCATCACCAATACCAAGAATAACTTTAGAGAATTGCCCTATAATAGGAGGATTATACTTAGTCTTAATCCTAACGGTGTTTTATGTGATTCAGTCAGTTTATTATCTCTGGCGCGGTTTTAGGCAAGGGTTTAAATATGAACTTGTTGCGTCTCCAAGTCAGGTTGAATCATTAATAAAATCGCCTGACAGTGATAAAGACGTATTTCTTAAGCTAATAGAAAGGTATAAAAGTGCTAGTGAATTTAATAATGAAAAAAATATGGAGAGAATGGTATATATTAGGACTGCAACGGAAAAAATAATTCTAGCGGTGGCATCTTGTTTTTTTGCAAGCTTCTTGTTTTGTATTATTATTCTTTTAAAGTGAGAAACTGGTAGCATTTTACGGAAGGTGAATGACAGTATAAATAAATCAAGCATTGATGAATCGGTAGATATGAGATTAACTCGTATTGAAAATGGATTAGAGGATATTAAGAAGCAACTTTCATCGATTTCAGAGAGAATGAATCTAATTGACTCAAATACTATTTCAACAACTAAAACAACATGGGACAAACATTATAGTGTTTATTAGAATGATATAGGAAAGAGACTCAGAGATGCCCCGCTGTTTGTTAGCAGTTTAAATGAATTTGCAGTTATGTGTATAAGCTGATAGTTGAACCATAGACATTAGGAAAAGAACATCCTAATGTTTATTTTTATAAAGTGGTTTCGATGTCAAGTAGAACCTAGACACTGAACCTTAACTACAGGACTTGATCGTTGCTAAGATAGTAAAGGATGGAAAGACTGTAACCGAAAAAACGATCCGGGAATATCAAATCAAATTAAATAAAGCGTTTGATACAATGGTTGCGGAAGCAGAGCTGGAATATACTCAAAAAGAATATGTTTCATTGGCAGATTTAAAGCGAGAGAATAAACATGTATGAAGTTGTTATTCGACTCATCTATACTTGCATTTTGCCGCAAACAGGCTATAATTAAAAATAGGTGGGAATTAAAAAGGTCGACGTGACCTGAAAGTGCGGCAACACTTTCAGGCCCGCGCAAGGTGCACAGACACCTACACGTAACAGCCAAGCTGTCCACGACGACATTTCTATTATACACCGCTCTTCTGGCGCCGCACAAGCGGGGGAGCGCGGGGGTAATAGACGTTGCCGTCGACGCGCCGGGCTGTAAGTGCGACTGGACGCAGCAAATGATTTGGACTAGCCTCATCAGCTACTGAGCAGCAGGCAGACCAGACCAGGACCTAAGGGTTTGTGGCCGCCTGATTGTTTGGCCGGGTATACCGGCTTATTAGCGTTGAGTATGTAACAGACATCGAAACAGGACGCATGTGTAGGGTAAACCCTTTGCATGTGTCTTTTTAATTTCCCCCTGTAAAAAAGCTGACGGCCAACCAGTCGCAGTCTAAATATAGGGGGTATATAAATGTCTGATCAAGTAACAACATCTGACTTAGTTTTTTGTCCGGGACCGGTATCAGCCCTGCCGGCAGAGCGGGACCGGGAGACACAGCAGCCCGGGGCCGTGCCGGACGACCGGCTTATGCTTCAAAGCATCTTAAACGAGGCCTTTAATCAGTATATCTTTAACAGGGTGGAGAATATTCTTAAACTGGCCGAAACCAATGATGCTGACTACAGTAAGACGGTTCATGAGGTCAGAGGCCTCCTGAACCGTATGCTGAAGCTGGCCGGAAAACTGAAGGACCAGTATCCGGAATTGATTGACCTGGTCATGGAGTTGGAGTCGTACACAGCCCTGGAATCAGGCCAGTCGGCGGACATCGCCTACAAACAGGGGTTACGGGACAGCGGTTATATCCACCAGGAATTTATGACCTTCCTGCAGCAGCGGTAGGATTGAAGTGTAGTGGTGGGTAATTTTCTCCTGTCAAAGGTGCCATGTTCATAAAAGTAACTCTGATGCAGGAAAAATAAGTAAAATATCGAACTAGTACTCCATCAAACTAGCAAATTGAAGTAGCAAACATCCCCAGCATATGGTAACCTTATGTCAGGTGATGAAGATGAATCATAAATATATCGTGACGTTGACGGATGAAGAAAGTAACAGCCTGAATGAACTCATACGTAAGGGAAAAACCCAGGGTTACCGTATCAAACACGCGCAAATCCTTCTCAAGCTAGATGAGATCCCGGAAAACCAAAGTTGGACCTATCAGAGAATCAAAGAGGCCTTCCGCGTCTCGCCACACACGATCAGTCAGATTGCCAAACGTTTCGTAACCGGAGGACTGGAAGCGGCGCTGGGAAGAAAAGAGCAAGCCAACCGGCATCGGAAAGTGGACGGTAACGTGGAAGCACATATAGTCGCCATAGCCTGTTCCGCTCCGCCAGAAGGACGCGAGCACTGGACCTTGCAGCTGATCGCGGATGAACTCGTACGTCTACAGGTTGTGGAAAGCCTCTCCGACACAGCTGTCATGAACACACTTAAAAAAACGAACTTAAGCCCTGGCAGAAGAAAGAATGGTGTATCCCCAAAGCCGGTGCGGAATTCGTAGCCCGCATGGAAGATGTCCTGGAAACCTACAGCCTTCCCTACGACCCGCTTCGTCCTGTCGTCTGTCTGGACGAGACAAACCGCCAGCTCCTCGAAGAGCGGCATATTCCCGCTGTCCCCGGCTCCCCGGAGCGTATCGATTACGAATATCGGCGCTGCGGTGTTGCCGACCTGTTTGTGGCCTTTGAGCCGCTTGCGGCCAAGAGGGTCGTTAAAGTTACCGAAAGACGTACCGCCATAGACTTTGCCCAGTTTTTGAAGGAACTGACGGATGTTCATTATGCGCACGCAGAAAAGATTGTGTTGGTCATGGACAACCTCAATATTCACGGTATTGCGTCGCTGTACAAGGCGTTTGAGCCGGAAGAGGCACGGCGCATCGCGGAAAAAGTGGAGATTCATCATACGCCCATACATGCCTCGTGGCTAAATATGGCCGAGATTGAGATTGGGGTTCTATCCAGGCAGTGTCTGGCGGAATCCATGAACAGTATAGAGATGATGAGGCGCAAGGTCTCCGCATGGCAATGTCGCAGAAACGCTGCCTGCTCGACGGTAAACTGGCATTTCACCTCCGCCGACGCCCGCATCAAGCTTAAAAAGCTCTATCCCCTTATTTCTAGTTCCTAACTTGGTGGAGTACTAGAGCCATAGCTTATTTATAGCTATGGCTCTTTTATAATTCAGGTGTACGTCAGGAGGTTCGTTAATGAGTATTTTATATAAACCCAGTCCAGAATGGTACAAAAAAATATGGTCACTTGATATTCAAGATATGTCTTGGGTTGAACATACTAAAGATGAAATTGATTTTATTGTTGATATTATGGAGTTATCAGGAACAGAAAGAATCTTGGATTTAGCATGTGGTTTTGGTAGACATGCAATAGAACTCGCAAAAAGAGGTTTTTCAGTAGTTGGTGTTGACATTACACCTGAGTATATAAAAGAAGCTAGAAGAATTTCTTCTTTTGGCAAGTTGAATACGGAATTTATCTGTGCTGATTTGAGAAATATTTCTTTTGAAAATGAATTCGACGTTGTTTTAAATATGGCAGATGGTGCAATTGGATACCTTGAAAATGATGAAGAGAATCTTAAGATATTTGATTTAATTGCAAATTCACTTAAAAAGAATGGAAAGCACTTTATGAATATATGTAATGCAGAACATGCTGAAATGCATTTTCCAAAGCGAAATTGGGATATTGGAGAGAAAGAGCTTTCGCTTCCAGAGTTTCATTGGGACAAAAAAAATCGACGGATGCTATATGGAGTATGGAGCATAAAATTTGGAGAGATAGCTAAAAAACCAAGAATTGATGAATTGGCAGCAGATTCAAGTATTAGATTATATTCAATAAACGAAATAGAAAATATCTTTAGATCAAGACAAATGATTATCAAAGATACATTTGGTAACTTTGATAAATATGTACCGGCGTCGCATAAGGAAATGCAACTGCTAGTTTACTCACAAAAGAAATAATATTTCAGATAAGCCAGACTTTTAGCGTGAACAAATATGTCAGAAACAATGCAATCCTGCATTACCTCTCGATAGGTAGTGCAGGATTTTTGTATTAATTTGGCAGGGGTTTTGAAGTCCTGCGGGAATATAATTATTAAGGATGAGACATAATTGTATCTATTTATATGGTTTTACAAAGAGCACATGCATATTATCGAAAAAGAGCCTGTTAATATTCCTATTCCTCATGTACATACTACAATACTGAGTATGATAGCGTTGAGTCTAAGCTTATTAATCAGTATAAATGAAGTATAAAGCCGTTACACGTGGCATTCATTCTTAATCAATGTAGAGATGGAGGATTATAGATGTTTACCTTTTGGGCAATGATTGTAATTGCAGCCTATGGCATACTGTCTGGGATAATCATTATATCTACAATTGTTCTTTTGGGCTATTTGGATTTATTACCAAACCCGGAAGACCTAGTTGGAAAAGTTCTGATTATCTGGGGCAGTATACTGCTCGTTTACTCATATGCTCTGCATACTTTAACAATGTTTCTGCTACAGCCTCTTATTAATTTTACTCGAAAGAAAGTCCGGGAGTTACCTTATACACGTCGCTGGAGGTAACTTGGGAGGATATTCAGGAGGACGTTATGTCAAAAATTTACGATAAGTTAAAGGGCGGAGATCTGCGGTCAATCGGTAAAGCCGAGGAAGTAGTTACAGATATTTTGAATGACAAAAATCTGTTTATAGAAGTTTTTAACAGAATGTTAAGTGATGATGCGCTTATTAGGATGAGATCCGCCGATGCTATTGAAAAGGTATCACGTCTTTATCCCGAATATCTTCAACCATTCAAACAACGACTAATAGACGAGATCTCGCAAGTTAGGCAACAAGAAGTACGATGGCATATTGCCCAAATGTTCTCGCGACTGGAATTTCAGAAGGAAGAAATTTCGCAAGTAGTTAGTTTACTAATTGAATGGATAGACAACAGTCAAAGTAAAATAGTAAAAGTCAACTCACTACAGGCTTTAACTGATATAGCAAAAAAACACAATGAAATAATATTTTTGGCAATAAGCAAAATCGAGGAAGTAATAGACAACGGTAGTCCGGCTATGATAAGTAGAGGAAAGAAGCTATTAAAGGAGCTAACTGAATAACTAAAGATATAACTAGTTTGAAGTAAGCATATGTTCAGAAATGTAAATCTTTGTCAATGATTTGTACAGATAATTGAAAATGTCAATAATAAGTGAAACTCCTGCTAAATTTGTATTAATTTGGCAGGAGTTTTTGCGTTTTGTAGGGAAGTTTCTAACTTGATAAATCTAGTAATATGGACTGATTCTGCAGAATCGTCCCAATTGAGCCAAAGATTTGGAATGTGGGTGAAATTTATGCAAGATAATCGAAGAGAATTTTCAGATAATGAAAAAATGATTCTTTATAACGAAGTGAATGGCAGATGTCCAATTTGTGGGGATGTTTTAACACATAGAAAAAAGAACAATCAGATTCATAAGACGTTTGAAGTTGCTCATATTTATCCGGCTAACCCTCGCCCAGAAGAAGTTGTACTATTGGCTCAGGAACAACGATTAAGCTCAGATGTAAATGATCTTAAGAATGTACTCGCTGTATGTCGCAAATGTCATAAAATTTTTGATACTCCACGTACTATTGACGAATATCAGAAATGGTTTCGACTCAAACAAAAGTTAATTCAAGATACAGAAGTTAAAAGCACTTATGTGATTTTTAATATCGAAGCTGAAATCAGAGAAATATTGGAAAAGCTCAACACACAATCACTTGAATCAGAGTTAGTTCAATTAAGTTATGAATCATTAAAAGTTGATCAAAAAACGAATGATACGCTACCCTTTGCAATTAAACGATCTATTAAACGAGATGTAGTAGATTATTTCGATTACATTAGAAGGCTTTTTATTGAAATTGATAAAGTTACACCATATAAATTTAATACACTGGCTGCCCAAATCAAAGGTTTTTACTACAAATGTATGCAGGTTAATCCCAATCAAGAATATGTATATAATTCACTAGTTGATTGGATTGACGAAAAGACGGATTCCTATTCTAGAAAAGCGTGTGAAATTGTCGTCGCATATTTCATCCAAGATTGTGAGGTATTCTCATGATATTACCCAATAAGTTGATAGGATTTCAAGATAGCATTATTGCAAAAATGATTTATATTCTTGATGCAGTCAGTTTAGAAGATCAAAGCATTAGCAGTCTTTATAATAAAGTAAAGAATAACTTTGAAGATATAAATCAATATATTTTAGCATTAGATGTTCTTTTTACTCTTGAAAAAGTTGAATTTAATGAAAAGGCGCAGGTAATTACATATGTTAAAACAGATAATTTGTGATAAGTTTGTTCAAAAGGAAATTATACTTGATGATGGATTAAACGCTGTTGTAGGCGATGATATTGCATCAAATTCTATTGGCAAATCAACGCTGCTAATGATTATTGATTTCCTTTTTGGCGGAGAAGATTATATAAAGAAAAATCATGATGCAATTGACCATTTAGGACACCATGAATTTAAGTTTCTGTTTGAATTTGCTGATGAAAAATTGTATTTTATAAGAACTACCAACGAATATAAATTTATAGCTGTTTGCAACGATAGATATGAAATACAAAAACGCATTAAAGTTGAAGAGTATACAAATCTTTTACAAGAGAAATATAAATGTCGACTTGAAGATTTAACTTTTCGGAATATAGTTGGCCGATATTTCAGAATATATGGTAAAGAAAATCTCAATGAAAGAAAGCCAATACAATATTTTGAAAAAGAAGCAGCAGCAAATTCGATAATCGTTCTGCTTAAACTTTTTGATAAATTTAAGATTATAAAAGAGTTTGAGGAGCAAATTGAAAAATTAACCGATGAACGGGCTATATTAATAGAAGCTGCAAAAAAAGATTTGATTCCACGGGTAACAAAAACTATATTTAATAAAAACGAAAAAAGGATAGTGGAGTTAAATCAGCAATTGGAAGCTTTAAAGACTGAAATAATTAGTGCATCTGCAGACATCGAAGCTCTTATATCAAAAGAGGTATTATCGCTGCGAAAAGAAAAAAGTACATTAATTACAAAGGTTAATGTACTAAAGAACAGATTAATTCGCACTCAAACAAATCTCAAGAATAAGAATATCAACATTCAACCTGAACTTAAACAACTGCTTAACTATTTTCCAAGCTTTAATGTTGAACAAGTAGAAAAAGTTGATTCGTTTCATGAATCTATTACTAAAATCCTAAAAGAAGAATTACTCTGGGCAGAAAAAGAAGTTAAGGCCGAAATATTAGAGATTGAAAAACAAATTCTTATTTTGGATGATACAATTAATTCTAAGTTGACAATACAAAATGCACCCAAATTTGCTATCGATAAAATCATTGAGTTAGCAGCACAAATTAATCAGCTAGGTGATGAAAATGGGTATTTTACAAAAAAGGAAAACTTAGATGATTCCATAAAGAGTGCAACTGAAAATCTAGATATCTTAAAAGAAAAAGTCCTTGACGAAATGTGCAGTCAAATTAATATAAAAATGCATGAAATCAATAAGCAAATTTATATTGATGGCCGACGTGCACCTACACTTAATATTCATGGCAATAAATACACTTTTAATACCTATGGAGATACTGGAACGGGTACTGCTTTTGCTAATTTAGTCACTTTTGATTTAGCGTTGTTGGATTTAACATGCTTACCAGCAATTGCTCATGATCTTCCACTACTCAAAAATATCGAAAATCTTGCTTTAGAGAATATTGTAGACATTTACAGCAAGAGTAGAAAGCAGGTTTTTATTGCAATAGATAAATTGAGCTCATATAGTAAAGATACTGCACAGTTGATTGAATCATGTAAAGTATTACAGCTTTCAAAGGATAAACTCCTTTTTACAAAAAATTGGAAACAAGATAATCAAACTAATGCTTAGATTTGTTGGGTAGATTATTCTCAGGAAGGCATTGTAATGAACCTTAGACAAATCATTGACACAGGTTTGACCAGACCTTCTGTTCAAGGGACACTATTAAAAATACCAGGCATCTCAGGTTAATCTGGGATGGTAGAGATGGTAAAGAAGCGGATGATGAATTTAAGGCGTATATTGATCCAAAGAACAGAATAAAGCTTTTAGGCTATTAATAGAGCGGATTGTATATGATAGGGAAGATAATGGAGTAAGGTTGGATATTTTGTATAAATAATTACAATAAAATTTAAACTCCTGCTAAATTTGTATTAATCTGACAGGTTTTTGTATTTTTATGGCAAATAGTAAAAGTATCAAATGCGAAGTAGTTATAATATTAAAAATTCTACAGGAAAGGTTGAGTTCTTGAAAGTTTTAATTGCTTATTCGCTTATATTTGGGGAGGTGTATACAAATGAGAATTAAACAGATTTCTGTAAGTAAATTATTCGGGATGTTTGATCATGTAATTCCACTAAACTTAAATGAGCATATGACTATTGTTCACGGACCTAACGGTTTCGGAAAAACAGCAATGCTAAGAGTTTTACATAGCCTATTTTCATCGAGAATTGACGTAATTAAAACCTACCCCTTTCAACAATTTCAAGTTATATTTGAAGATAATTCATTATTAAAGATTGCAAAAGTAATTGATAAAGAAGGAAAACTAGGAAGAATAGAAACGTTTCTATTTACGTATACAAATGAAGAGGGTGAAAATATATACAAACCATTCCATCAAAAGCTATCTATAAGGGCTGAGGACGTAATGCGTTATATTCCTCCGCGAGTTATAGAAAGAGAAATTCCGGAAATAAGTAGAAATGGTGTTAATAAATGGTCGGATATTGAAACTGGTGAATTATTAGATATTCAAGCAGTTTTGGATAGATGGGGTTATAGAATAGTTCGATTGCTACCATCAAGTACAAAATCCAATATGCTTGATTTTGAACCTCCGTGGTTTGACGAGTTATCAAACAAAGTAAGAGTACGTTTTATTGATACTAATAGATTACAGAATAAACCGTCTAGTCACAGAGTAAGTGAATATGAATCTAGAAATCGTGAACCAGTACCTATGATTCTTACAATTAGTAAAAAGATAGCAAGCGCAATTCAAAAGGAGTTATCAAATTTTGCCCGGTTTTCTCAAGCATTAGATAGAACTTTTCCACAACGCCTATTGGAATCCAAAAAACAATCGGTTCAAAAGCTTAATAATGAAGAGTTAAATGCAAGACTTGAGGAATTAGAAAAAAAACGGTTACGTTTTATGAATGCAGGATTACTTGATATGGATGAGACCACTGATTTTCAGATTCCTTTAAAATTTGACTCGACTCAAAGAAAGATTTTGTCTTTATACGTTCAAGATAATGAGGAAAAATTAAAAGTTTTGGATAAAATTGCAGCTCAAATAGAAGCCTTTTCTAATATAATCAATGGATTGTTTACATATAAGGAAATATCCTGCAACCGAGAAATAGGCATCAGTTTAAAAAATAGAAATGGTGATCCCCTGGAGCTTGAAATGTTGTCATCTGGAGAACAACATGAAATTGTTCTTATGTATGAGTTATTATTTAATATAGAACCAGGTTCATTAGTATTAATTGATGAACCGGAGATATCATTACACATAGCATGGCAACAAGAATTTTTAGCTAATTTGGGAGAAATTATTCAGTTGAGTTCCTTTGATATCTTAATAGCTACGCATTCCCCTGCGATTGCGAGTAGTAGGTGGGATCTTACTGTCGATTTGGAGGGGAATATAGAATGTTAGAGTCTGCTAAACCAGAAACTATTGCAGGAATGATTATGCAGTCACGTAGAAAATTCAAAGGCAGTTATTTACTTGTGGAGGGAAAAACGGATTATAAAATATATAAATCCTATATAGATAACGATACTTGCATAATTCAACCGACAGGAGGAAAAGGAAAAGCTAAAGAAGTCATTGCCTTTCTAGAACGATATAAACAAGCCAATGGAGTACTTGCTTGTGTAGATTTGGATTTTGAAACACTAAATCCACAACCCAGAAAAGAAAATGTTTTATATACAGATGTTAATAACTTAGAGACTATGATTATTTCATCCCCAGCATTTGATAAAGTTATGGAAAGATGGGGAGATCCTAAAAAAATATTATTATTCGAAAAAAGAATGGGAAAAGAATTGCGGTCATTCTTATTAGAATGTTGTCAACCTGTTAGTTTTTTAAAATATCTCTCAAATTACAATAATTTAGGTATTGATTTTAAAATGTTAGATTATGATTTATTTGTAAATGAGAAGGATTTAACTATAAATATTGATGAGCTAATTAAGATTGCTGGTATAACTACAAAAACGCATTTTGATATTGCTTGTTTAAAAACAGAGCTTTCAAAGCTAGCAGCGAAAAATCTAAATGTGTGGTTAGTTTGTTGTGGACATCAATTAGTGAGAATACTTTCAATTGCTTTTAGATACTTAATCGGAAAGAATAAAACAAAAGGTAAGACTGTTTTACCATTCCATATACTACCATCAGAACTTGAGAATATTTTACATTGTTCATATGAGAGTTTATATTTTGCGAAGACTGAATTATGTAAGAATATAATAGAGTGGGAGCGGAAAAATTCACCTCATAAAATCCTCTTGCCGGTTTTTGATAAATTAATAGTTGATTATATCGAAATGGAATTGGACAATGCTACAGCCGAAGTAGCAGTTGCAAAATAAGTACTATTTTAGTTATTAAAAATATGAAGATCTACGGCAGAAAGCCATTGGAAAACGTTCAAGTCGCTAATAAATAGCGACTTGAACGTTTTAAACACCTTGACTTACCACAAAATACTAATTACAATAAGAATAACACCTAACAAATAATCGATATCCATTTAATAGCGTATGTAAACCCACCCGCAAGCAAATCCTAAACAATACCCATAAAAACGAGGTGAAGCCGATGTCTGAAAAGCACATTAACCACCTAGTCAACGAAAAGAGTCCATATCTATTGCAGCACGCGCATAATCCGATAGATTGGTATCCGTGGGGCGAAGAAGCGTTTGCCAAGGCTAAGGAAGAGGAAGAAGACAAACCGATTTTTTTTAGTTGTGGCTATAGTACGTGCCACTGGTGTCATGTTCGTTAAAGTAACATGCTCGCTTAAGATTAGTCGGGGAGACCGCAACCACTAATACCGTACGGCTGGATTTTGTCAAGTAGAAAATCAGTACTGATTTTCTACTGATATAGATGAAATGGAGCTGCTATCGCTAAATTAGTAAACACCTAAAAGCGAAGTTTTTGTTGCTATATGTAAAAATACAGAAGGATATATTATGTTAGGTAGAGAAAATATCCCATAGCTTACTAAAAAAGTAAGCTATGGGATATTTTTTTATAATGGCTATTATCGGACATTAATATCAAATACCACACTCAAATCTTAGTAAGAATGTGGTAGTAACTTAGGAGGAAAAAAGAAATTGCGGAAGTGCTACAATCTTATTGTAAACTAAGGAGGAGCAATGAACCCGAATTATAGAAAATACTGCTTAGCTGAGATTTGTGATGAATTCAGTAATTTAGATGGCACTGAACTAGAGATTGTCGGTCATATTATTCTTGAAGATATGTGTGGTCAGCAGCTTCAAATGCGTGGACATAATATTCAGGGAAAATCCGTAGGGTATACTCTTGACTCCTACAATAATTTAGCAAGAATAGTGGGTGAGTATAGTACCGAGAAGGGGTATTTTGAAGGAAAGTTTAACAAGATTAGAAACGATATTCGCCATGCGATCAAGCTTGCTCCACAGGTGCAGGTAATTCATCTGTTCTCGAACCAGAGTAAAGGGCCGAGCGCAGGGATGGCATTGGCAAAATTGTGCAACAGAATCCAAAAATTCACTAATCGAAGTGTTATCATATACGATGTGAGAGATGTGGCTGAATACTTATTGGATCATCTATTTATGAAGGAGATTGTGATCGAAAAAATTGTGGATTATTTCCCTTTACTACGAAAACTCTTAGATACACATAGTATTACTAACGCCGTACCCTCCATAGACAAAGGTTATATTGCTCGAACCAGCGACGAAACAGATATTATCAATAAAATGGATAATGGAAACCATTTATTGGTATCTGGTATTAGTGGTATTGGAAAGACAAGTTTAGTAATTTCAGTGTGCCATAGGATTAAGGAGCAGTTTGATCTAATCGTTTGGTTAGATGGAGCCGATGTCCATTGCCACAATCTCAGGTCAGTGTTAATCTCTCGCCTGGGAGTAAATCAAAATTTACTCGGGTTACTTAACACACATAAAACCCTTGTCATAATCGATGGACTTGAAAAAGATACTGTTAGTATAATCCAAGCTTTAGCAGAAAAGTGTAAGGCTGGCTCAAAAGTATTGGTTACCAGTCAACTGGAAGATGCTGGTGTTGATTGCCATGTCATAAACTCTATGAATGAAGATGAAAGTTATAATCTACTGAACAAAGATTTGAATGAACAATGTCCTAGGGATATTTTTTGCAAAATATACTCTAATGTAGGCGGGCACCCATTATTGCTATCACTTATAAATGCTTCGGTATACTTGAATGAGTTGTCTTGGAAAGATGTTGATAATGAGATTGACTATTTAACTGAATATGAAGACTATCGTTGTAATAGGATATGTGATAGGGTAATTGGGAGACATATTGATGCTGTATCCATTGAACTTTCTGCTATCAGATGGCTCAATACTCAAACGATTGATTTTGGTGTTCTTAAGAGCTTGATAAAACAAATTGGGATAAACAAGCTAAAGAAGAGATGTTTACTGACTTTGCATAGCAACAAGGGAATTAAGGTTCACGATATTGTATATAGCAGTATTATGCGCGCAGATATCGAAGATCGCGATTTTATTGAACAGTTTCGTACATTCTTTGAAGCTCATGTTGAACAAAAAAGTCCTGCTTTCTTTAAGGGGCTTTATACTCACAAAGCAAAAATCATGGAATTACTTAATGGTAACCCTGAATTAGGTATTTTATTATATTGCTATCTTCATATAGTTGGTTACGGAGAACTGGATGTTGATCTCATTTCAAAAATTGACTATCGGAGGCTTCTGGCCAATGATTATGAATATACCGAAGTGGATTACTATTCACTAATCTCGCTAGTAGAGTTATTTGAGGTTGAAAGGAGAGATTATAGAGCTAGAAGTGGGGAGTTTCCGAGTGAATTGGCTGAGGGTACTGTAGAAAAACTAATTCAATGTATCAATATTAAAAAGTTGCCTGGTGATGTCATAATTCAGGTAAAACATCATCTCGGTAAGTTCTATTTGCAAGCTTTACATAACAGCAAAGCTGCTAAGGAGTATTTTAATGAATCTTTACAGAATCCAAAAACCGAATTCGCTGCTCGGTTGCAACTTGCTAGAATTTACAAGAAGGAAGATATTGAAACGTCGAAAACATACTTAAAACAGATCTTTGAGTCATTTAAACTTGATAATAATTCTGTTAGCCCGACTACTATTCTTGGTGCTTTTGAAGATCTGCGTTCAAAAGAATATAGTGATTTAAGGGATACATATTTAGATGATAGCGATTTGCTAGAGACAGCGTTATTCCTGAGTTGTAACGAGAGTTTCGATCAACCGTTTAGGGTATTGGCTAATCTTTCTGGTCACCTCACATATAAATACCCCGAAAGAACTAAAGCAATAATTAGGGAAATGCCTATTCCCTCCGAGGAGAATGTTGGGAGGTGGGCCTTTGTAGCAGGTGAATTATATAAGGAAATGGGAAAATGTTATCTATGGGATGAATCACCTGATGAAGCTTTAGCTCGCTCTACCTTTAGCCAAGCTAAAGCATACTATGCAAAGATAGAAGATAGATGCAACCCTTTCGAAGGTATCAAAATTGCAGAAAATTATATTCTTCTTAATGAGGGAGATAATGCTATAAGGATACTTATTCAGTTTTCTGAAGAGAAGAGGGATTCCTTTTGGTATTATAGATTTGCACAGGCACTCTCGTTAATCGCTAAAGAAAATGAAGCTCTAGAAGCTATTAACACCGCGCTTGGTAAGCTGAAACTAATGCAATACGAAAGCACATTCAGGCGTGAAAAAGCAAAAATTCTAGAGAAATTGGATAATATGAATTTTATTACCGAATACCAGCTAGCATGGAGACTTGCCGAGATCGAAAAATACAAGAAACAGATGGAAAGGGAAGTGGCTCTTATAGCAGAAAAAAGAAAAATAAGCATATCGCTGGTAGCCGATCAGTGATCAGAACTACTGTCCAACATTAATAAAATTCGCCGTTACGTATGATACGGAGAGAAATACCATCACTGAGCCGGAAAGGCTCGATATCCGACACAAAAGGTATTATGAGGCAGGAAGACAGTTAGAGCGGCTTAAAAGCCAACTTAATATAGTAGCAGGCAATATTGGATAGGCTACACTAAAGTGGACAGTTTTCTTAAGGGGTAGTAAACTGAAAGATAACAATGATGGGAGAGTAACTATGACCAGAAGAAAACGGCGAGAATACACAGATGAATTTAAAAATCAAATGGTACAGTTATATGTAAGCGGTAAACCACGATCAGAAATCATACGAGAATATGATTTAACCGAAAGTGCATTTGATCGTTGGCTAAAGCAAGGCCAGTCCACAGGATCTTTTCGAGAAGCAGATAACCGAAGTACAGAGGAAAATGAATTAATCCAGCTTCGCAAAGAAAATCAACGCCTGAAGATGGAAAACGACATCCTAAAGCAAGCAGCGCTGATCTTAGGACGAAAGTAACTGTAATTCGGCAAAATGCCCACAAGTACTCAGTATCAGCATTGTGCAACGTCCTACAAGTGAATCGAAGCACGTATTATTACGAGTCGAAACCTCGCCCCGTAGACAATGCAGTGGAAGAGAGGGAGGCTCATTACCCCTTTTCTGCACTGTTTGACCCATATGGAGAGAAATACCATTGGTAGAGGTGCTGGATAAGGACTTCTGTCAGATTTGTGATAATTTGGCAGGAGTTTTTTAGTTGTAGGAGGAATTTTGTGGATTATGCTATAGCTGTGATTGAATTCATGGGATTGCGGAGATGAGTTTGCAAAAAGTGTATTGTAATAGGATGTCGTGGGACGAGTAACCTGTCCCTTTAGCTTTAACATGATTTGCTAAAGATAGATTGTAGAGAATTACTGCAGTTTACACTATATTTATAGGGGTGATTTCATGAGCAAGTTTATTATGATAAAAGCGAAGAACTCTTTACCTTCTCTTAAATTTTTAGAAGAAAGTTACAATACCAAAGGAGAAGAAAGACATTTTAACGTTACAGGAAGTGGCTCTGATAAGGCGGCAGTGAGAGGTTTGTCGGATGATTCTTATCCTGTTTATATTTTAGTATTTTCTGAGATAGGTGCTGAGCAGAAAGTAGAATATCTTTATCTTGGTTCAGGTACTAAATGCGGTTCAGAGCGTAGCCTTTCACTAAGAGTATCAATTTTACAAAAGGTTTTAAACCAATCAGTTATCGAGAATTTTCTGTCTTGTTCTGAAATTGACTTAACTCAAGACTTTGATTATGCCTCTTATATATCCGTTGAAAACTCTCCAAGCCTGGTTAAGCAAATGAATTTTATTACCTATCCTTTATATAAAAATACTGAGATATTGCAAATAGATACATATACTGTTGTAGATGAAGAAAAATCATTACACTCCTTGGCCCAACGAAATGAATACTGTATTAGAGAATATGCATCTGTTAGAGCAGAATACAATCGCGGGGAATTTCAAAGAGATTATGAGCGTATAGTGCATTCAAAAGCATTTAGGCGAATGGTAGATAAAGCACAGATATTTTCAGCTGAAAAGGGCGACCACTATAGAACACGCATGACACATTCGATTGTAGTTAGCCAAATTGCCAAAGGGATAAGCAATGCCCTTAAATTGAACAACTTCTTGACGGATGCAATTGCTTTAGGCCATGATATGGGACATACTCCATTTGGACATCAGGGTGAACGAACTCTAAATGCAGTATTAACTGGAGAAAAGCCTTTATTAAAAAGTGTTATAGAAGAGGGGGCTACCTATGGGGGATTTAAGCATAACTATCATTCACTTAGGGTAGCAACCAGGTTGGAGGAAAAATATATTGAGTTTGATGGATTGAATCTGTCATTTCAAACTCTTGATGGTATTTGGAAACATACCAAAACAAACTTGCCCAATAACCCCCTTATTAATTTTGTTTCATCTAGTACATTGCATGCATATTTGAATAGTGAACCTATTCCACGTACCCCAGATGGGCAAGTAGTTCCATATACCTTAGAGGGGCAAGTAGTTAGGGTTGCGGACGAAATTGCTCAGCGAAGCCATGATTTAGAAGATGCCTTTTCCGCTAAAAGACTAACAGTTGAGGAACTCAAAAATTATTTGCTTCTTGGAAAAATGCACGAGTTAAAAACTCAAATTGAACAAATAGAAGAAGGTTTCATCGAAGCAAAAAAATCTAACCACTTTGGTGCTGACGATGATGAACTGTTGCAAGAACGTATATCATCAAGAATTATATACTATTTTATAAACGACGTACTTACTCAATCTAATACGAATATCGATAGTTATCTCTTAGCCGATGGAAAATCTAAATTTGAGAAAAATGGACATAAAGTTGACAAACTGCTTATCGAGTTTTCTCTTAAAGGAAAAAATCTTTGTGATTATCTTGAAAAGATTATCTCAAAAAAAGTTATTAACAGTGGAGAAGTGTCTTTATTTGATAGTAATGGTGCGGCAGTAATTGAATCTCTTTTTGCTTCATATTATAATAATCCGCGCTTATTACATAGAGGCACACTTCGTAGAATAATGCAAGATTTTCGTAAAATCACAAAAAATGTTGTTGACTTTGAAGAAGGTGACCCACTTATTATTGAAAAAGAATGGCGCAAAATCATAAATGCAAAAGCAAATAAAGAAGATCGTGATTTGGAAGAGAATGAATATTTTCTGAAAAACAGAGTGCTTGTAAGAAATATTACTGATTTTATTGCGGGCATGACCGATTCTTATGCAATAAACGAATATAATAATATCCGTCGTTAGTTTTTCGTTGTTATCCACTCAACGAAGAACCGTATCACTAGTAATGGCGAAAAAAGGGCTCAACCTTTATATGATAAGGGTTGAGTCCTTTGAAACAGGTCTCTACTAGGTCATATTTTAACCTTTTCAGCAATATATTTTGAACTTGTAAACATTTTTGCCTGATTCTGACAAGAAAAATTACTGCAAATGGCATTTAGACATGCGAGATAAATCTAAGAACATATGTGCGAAGTGGGAAAAGATCAAATTTATTACGGAGCAATGAGGACAGACCTCATTGCTACTTCCAGCACTGTTTGGACCGATAGAGAACTGTACCATTGGTAATGGCGAAAACGTTGAACTCCTGTCAAAGTTATGATAATTTGACAGGAGTTCTTATAGTTTTAAGGAATAAAAAATATATAGGGGATTACGGAGTGTAAACGTTATCAAAGTACTGGGAGGTATTAAGGTACCGTCAAGATAGTTTCGCAAATTAGTTTGCAATCCGTATTAAGTAAAATCAGTCAGCACTAAAATCCGACTCAAGGCCGGTAGTTTCTAAGTGTTTCATATTCATATACTTTTTGCTGCCCCACTGGGTTCCGGCAACGTGACGAAGACGGGCACAAACCAACATGAGAGCCGATTGGCCATCGGGGAAGGTGCCAACTACCCGCGTCCGACGCCTAATTTCCCGATTTAGTCGTTCAATTACATTGTTGGTGCGGATCCTCGTCCAATGCTCAAAGGGAAACTCTGTATAAGAGAGGGTTTCATCAATGCTGTTTTCTATTTTAGCGGCAGCTTCCTTAAGCTTCATTTCTAGTAAAGTTTTAGCTACCTGTTTAGCCTTTTCTTGGGCGGACTGCTTACTTTCCTGAGCATGAATGGCTTTTAGCATTTTGGCGACTACTTTCACTTTGGAACGTGGAACAACGGAGAATACATTCCGGTAAAAATGAACGGTGCAACGTTGGTATTTTGCTTCAGGGAATACTTCGTTCACAGCTTCCAACATACCAAGGCATTTGTCCCCAATAACAAGTTTAACACCATGTAAGCCACGGCCTTTCAGCCATTTGAAGAACTCTGTCCAACTCGCTTTGTCTTCTTTCATGCCTTCGGCGGCACCGATGACTTCACGATAGCCATCTTCATTGACTGCAATAGCTACAAGTATGCTTACATTCTCATATTCGCCGCCCCAATTGCGCCTCAGATAAATGCCATCTACATAAACGTAGGGATATTTCCCGCTTTGCAACGGGCGGCTCCGCCATTGTTCGATATGGACATACGCTTTCTTATTTAACTCACTGATGGTGGATGGGGATACTTTGGTGCCCCATAGCGCCTCGGTAATATCCTCAACTCTACGAACAGAAACTCCGGCCAGATACATTTCAATAAGGGCTTCTTCGACAGAGCTTTCCCTACGCCGATACCGTTCAATGATAGCCGTTTCAAAAGGAATGCCTTTGAGTTTCGGGACTTTAAGGGTTACATTCCCGGAGGTGGTTGTTAGATTCCTATCGTAGTGACCTGAGCGATACCCTTGTCGTGATTCGGTTCGCTCGTATTTGGCCGCTTGGGTCAGATCTCTAGCCTCCTGATCCAAAAGATTATTTAGTGTTTCCTCCACGCTGCTGCGTACTAGTTCTTTTAATTCTCCCTTGATGATTTCCTCGTTCAACTGTATAATTTCCTTGGACATGTTTGCAGTCTCCTTTCGGTAAATGGTGTTGTGGTGACTTCATTTTACCTTTTGGACTGCAAACTTGTCCTCTTTTTTCTCTTAATTCAATTTGCGAAACTTATTGTACATTATCGGTATTAATTTGCAAGCGATATGTTATAGAAATACAAAAACTACAATACCTGGCTGGGTAGATAATATTCATAAAGAACAGCCCAGAGGCTATGCGTATGAAACAGATACACATTTTGTGCATTTTTATGGTCGAGATAATAGATTTTATGTTATTTCCCCTGGACTTACTGTTTTAGAAAAGAAGCATGGATCTTTAGAAGATTGGGTAAAACGAGTATTTGAGGCGAATCATATTGCACCTATGATAATGGACGTTGGACATACAAAAGATGGGGTATGGCGGCCAGGTTTATACTTTCAGGAAGAACTAATTCAAGGACTAGATATTACACGAATTCAGCAACGTTCAGCCGAACAAGCTCTAAGGGTTCTGGTGGAAAAGCTTGATGAGATTTTATTGTATATTGAGCCTGATAAGGCTGGTCTTGATTCATATAGTCACAAAACACGTGAACTATTAATTCTTTCTTGTACTGAATTAGAAAACCAATGGAAGTCTTTTATAAGTAAGGCAGGTGTAGGGCCAATTAATGGGAGAATGTTTACTACACAAGATTACGTTAAATTACTAAAGCCTTTATGTCTAAAAGAATTTCAGGTTAAGCTTAGAAATTATGATAGTGTACCAATTCTTCAACCATTTAATGATTGGGATATCGCTTCACCTACTCAGTCATTATTTTGGTATGATGCTTACAATAAAACAAAACATGATAGAGATAAGCATTTTAATTCATCAAAATTAATTAATGTAATGCTATCCGTTGCGGCAAACTTGGTTCTCTTTTGCATACAATTTGGCCCATTTCACCTTTTAAATGAAACAAAAACCCTATCAACAATAGTGAATCAAACGTTTGAAATAGAAATGGTAAACTGCGATGTGAATAGATTTTATATACCTTTGGTTTTATTGCCTAATAATACAAGAGCGGATTTATTATGTTATGATTCCTTTAGAGAAGGGCATATTCAAAGATGGGAAGTTGATCCATTAGTCATATAAACCAAAAGTAAAGTACAAATATTAAAGTACAAATATTTATGAAGGGAAAAACACGGGGATAGGGAGTGTTTTACGTTTTCCAGACCCGTGTTAAAAACAATATCTCTGTCCTCATTTTTTTCATTTTTTCGTATCAGTCCCCGTGTAGATTGTCATTAACTTTGTCTTCTCGACACCATCTATAGCTAAAGTTAATGATGAAGGTAAATCCTAAAATGTTGTTAACGTATATTCGTCTAGCTTCAATTTCCATTGTTATGTTTTCTCATTTAGATAGTAGTGATTTGTGCGGTAATTTTAATTGCGAAGATAGAGGTGTAGGGGAAAAATGAGAATCGAAAGAAGTGTAACTGGGGATTAAGGGGGAGCACTATACTGCTTTAGTATTAGGCGGAAGCATTTGTTAATGCATATCAAAAGGATAGAGGACTTGATTTTTATTGTGAACTAAGAAGTGATTATCTTTCCTTGTCTGGGAATCATAAGCGGTAATTATTTTCAACAGCATGATGGTTGTGCTTATTGGTTGAGCACCTGCTATTCTTATTTAAGCGTTTCTATCGTCGGGCTTCATCGACTTTATTGAATTTAGCACAGTAGAATAATCCATATTAGAACACAGAAAATCGTCAGCCTTCATATACAGAAACAAAGACCACGGTTGCTTTACTGATTGGCTTCTTTTTAGGTCTAGGTGAAAAAATATTAGCTGCAAAAGTGTCTGAGCAAGCAAATGAATATTTAAAATGTGAAATTCAAATTTCTTCTGACGACCTACTGTACTAGTGGGCAGTGTTGAATAAAGTTTAGAACTAGGATATAGAACAAAAATATAATCTTTGGGATTAAACCGGCATTGTATTGTGCTGGTTTTCTATTTTTTTCTACATTTCAATCTTGACTTACCACAAAATACTAATTATAATAAGAATAACATCTAACAAATAATTAATATCGATTATATAGCGTATGTAAACCCACCTACAAGCAAATCCTAAACAATACCCATAAAAACGAGGTGAAGCCAATGTCTGAAAAGCACATTAACCACCTAGTCAACGAAAAGAGTCCATACTTACTGCAGCACGCACACAACCCCATAGACTGGTATCCCTGGGGTGAAGAAGCGTTTGCCAAGGCTAAGGAAGAAGACAAGCCGATATTTTTTAGTTGCGGCTATAGTACGTGCCACTGGTGCCATGTCATGGAACGGGAATCTTTCGAAAACCAAGACGTTGCGGCGTTGTTAAATAACTATTTTGTTGCCGTCAAGGTTGACCGGGAAGAGCGGCCGGATGTTGACCATATTTATATGGCGGTGTGCCAGGCTGTGACCGGGCAGGGTGGCTGGCCGCTGACTATTGTGATGACACCTGATAAGAAGCCGTTTTTTGCCGGGACGTACTTGCCTAAGCATGCCAAATGGGGCAGGCCTGGGATTATGGAAGTCTTGTCAATGCTGAAGGAACAGTGGGATCAAAACCGGGATAAGATTGAGGAAATTGGCGAAAAGCTGGCGCAATCCCTGAAACAGCCCGCGCTTAAGCCGGAGGCGGGGCAATTATCCCAAGCAACCCTGGAGCGTGCCTTTTCCCAACTGTTAAATGACTTTGACCCCAACCATGGCGGATTTGGGACTGCGCCTAAGTTTCCCACACCACACAACTTATTGTTCCTGATGCGCTATTGGCGGCGAACAGGCGATAAGAAGGCCATTGCCATGGTAATCAAGACTCTGGATGCGATGAGTCGCGGGGGGATTTATGATCATCTGGGCTATGGTTTTGCCCGCTACTCAACAGATGCCAAATGGCTGGCACCGCATTTTGAGAAAATGCTGTATGATAATGCCCTTTTATGTTACGCCTATGTTGAAGCTTATCAATGCACAGACGATCCGGATTTTGCCCGTATTGCCGGGGAAATAATTTCCTATGTGCTGCGGGATATGACGAGTCCGGGTGGCGCGTTTTATTCTGCTGAAGATGCTGATTCAGAAGGGGTAGAAGGCAAGTTTTACATATGGTCGCGGCAGGAACTGCTGGAACTCTTGGGGCCGGAGCTTGGGGAATTGTTTGCCGATGTATATAATGTCACGCCGGAGGGCAATTTTGAGGCCGGCGACAATATTTTGAATCTGATTTCCCGTGACTTGTATGACTATGCCGCCCAGCATGATCTTGATATCCATGAGCTTGAGGAAAAAATGGCTGAGGCCAGGCAGCTCCTCTATCAGGCGCGTGAGCAACGGATACCTCCGTTTAAGGATGATAAGATTCTGACAGCCTGGAATGGACTGATGATTGCCGCTTTGGCTAAGGCAGCCAGAGTGTTGCAGCGGGAAGAGTATGCTGAAGCTGCTGAACGGGCGGTAGAATTTGTTTTTACCAAACTTACTGCCGAGGACGGTAAGCGGCTGTTGGCCCGCTACCGGGATGGCCATGCGGCGTATCTGGGCTATGTCGATGATTATGCCTTCCTGCTCTGGGGTTTGCTGGAGGTCTATGAAACCACCTTTAATCCGAAATATTTGCGCCAGGCATTGGAGATCAGCGAAGAGCTTACACGGCTATTCTGGGACAAAGAAAATGGCGGGTTTTATTTTACCGGGAATGACGGCGAGGAATTGCTGCTGCGTCCGAAGGAGATTTATGATGGCGCTATCCCATCGGGAAATTCGGTGGCTGCCCTGGCTTTACTTAAACTGGCACGGTTAACTGAGGATAATAAGTATATTACACTGGTTGAAACTATGTTTAGCTGTTTTAGCCGCGAAGTGCAGCATTATCCCCGGGCCTATACATACTTTCTGTTAGCGCTCGATTACTACTTGTCTGTTCCCAGTCATATTGTTATCGCCGGCGAACGCGAAGACCCTGAAGTGCAGGCCATGCTGGCAGTTGCCGGGGGAAGGTTTATGCCGGAAACTACCGTTGTTTATAATGACCCGGTATATCAGACCGATAATTGGGAACTAATACCTGTAGCAGCCGGTCAGGAAGCAGTGGGTGGCCGCGCCACCGGTTATATTTGCGAAAACTTTGCCTGCCGGCGTCCTGTTCATACGCTTGCAGAATTTGAGCAGATGCTCACTAAACAAAGGGTAGGACAATAATTATATAAAAACAGTTATGTAAAAAGCTTGTTTGCTTATCTGTTAGTTGGTAAAATATATTCATACACTAACGTTTAAAGCAAAAAAAGCCAATTGAAAGGGGATCGTTAAAATGATCAGTGCAAAACTACAAAAAGCCATTAATAATCAAATCCAGGCAGAAATGTATTCGGCCAATTTATACCTGTCGATGTCTGGATACTGCATGTCCCAAAACCTAAAAGGTTTCTCAAACTGGCTAAGAGTGCAATATCAGGAAGAAACTGAACATGCACTAAAACTGCTTGATTATTTGCTGGAGCGCGGTGGCGAGGTAGAACTTCAGGCAATTGAAGCGCCGCCGACAGAATTTGGAAAACCGGTTGAAGTGTTTGAAAAAGTACTGGCACATGAAGAGCATGTTACCAGCTTGATTAATAAACTCTATGAAGTTGCTGTTGAAGAAAAAGATGTGGCTGCTCAGATTTTCCTCCAATGGTTTGTCACTGAGCAAGTTGAGGAAGAAGCTTCGGCTGGTGACATACTGGCACAACTGAGAATGATTGGTGACAAGACTGGTGGCATATTCTTCTTGGATAAAGAATTGGCGGCAAGAAAAGCCTAAACGATCACGGTCAGATGTCCAAGAACTAAGGAAGACCCCTGAATCAGGGGTCTTTTGTTTAAATTCGTACTCTGTGGGGAGGATGGAGGAACATGAGAAAGATAGTGATTATCGGCGGTGTAGCAGCAGGGCTTAAATCAGCCGCTAAAGCGCGCCGGGAAGACCCAACAGCGCAGATTACGGTATTAGAAAAGGGTACGCTCATTTCTTATGGTGCTTGTGGTATGCCCTATTATGTCGGGGGGTTGATCGCCGACGTGGATGAGGTCATGAAAACGCCGTCAGGTTCTGTGCGTAATGCCGTTTTTTTTAAGAATGGAAAAAATATTGATGTTCGTACAAGAACGATGGCTACGGCTATTAACAGAGTGGACAAAACGGTGGCAGCTAAGGCGCTTGAAACAGGAGAGGAACTGGAGTTTCCTTATGATAAACTGGTTATTGCCACCGGTGCCACTCCGCTCAGGCCGCCGCTGCCGGGTATTGAGCTCAGCGGTATTCACCAGTTCTGGCATCCGGATGATGCTGTTGCTATCCGTTCAGGTATTGATAATGGTCACATCAAGAGTGCGGTGGTTATCGGTGCCGGTCTTGTTGGTATGGAGATGGCAGAGGCGTTCAAAACCCGTGGTGTTGACGTAACGGTTATTGAGATGCAGGACAAGGTGTTCCCGGCGTTCCTGGATGATGAAATTGCGGCTTCAGTGGCCGATTTTGCGGCAGCCAACGGCATAAAGCTGGCCTTGGGAGAAAAAGTAGAACAGTTTAATGGTGACGAAAGGGTTAAAGAGGTTGTTACCAATAAGCGCGTTATTCCGACCGATGTTGTGGTACTGGCCATTGGGGTACGGCCTAATGCGGAACTTGCCAGGGCAGCGGGAATCGCCATCGGACCTACCGGTGCTATTGCTGTGAACGAGTATATGGAAACCAATGATCCGGACATTTATGCCGGCGGCGATTGTGTGGAAAGCACCAATATGGTATCAGGCAAGAAAGTGTTTGCCCCGATGGGTTCGACTGCTAATAAGCACGGACGGGTTATTGGCGAAAATATTGTTGGCAAACGTGTTTCCTTTCGTGGGGTGCTGAATACTGTTGTGGTTAAGGTGTTAGACCTCAATGTCGGCAAAACCGGGCTTATCGAAAGAGAAGTCAAAGCGCTGGGCTATCAATATGTAACCGCTGTGGTGGGCGGATATGATAAACCCCATTATATGCCGGATGCCAAGTCGCTTACCATTAAATTGATTGTTGAGACCGGCAGCCGGAAAATCTTGGGCGCGCAAGCCTATGGCGAGGGTGATGTTGCCAAACGTATTGATGTTGTGGCCGCCGCCCTGACTATGAATGCCACCATTGATGATTTGTTTGACATGGATTTAGGGTATGCGCCGCCTTACAGTCATCCTATTGATAATGTTGCCGTGGCCGCGAATGCGGTTATGAACAAACTAAGCGATAAACCGGTGTAAAATTCATAACAGTGGTTCACACTACCTTTGAGGTGATACTGCTGCTATGAAACCTTTTGTACCCAAACGTGCTTTTTTTGAACCCGAGGCATTGGAATATCCGTTGGGAAAAGAACTGTATGAAAAGCTGCAAGCCTTGGCAGTTCCGATAAAATTTACCGGATCACATAACCGGATAACCGGCATCCCGGGTAATACGGCGCAGGAGTCCTTTCGGGAAGCGAAACGCACGCTGGTAGTCGGTGTGAGAAAAAGTGTTGATTTTGCCGGTTGCAAGCCGTCGGCTCATTACCAGTTGCCGCTTAACACTAGTTGCCCGAGTATGTGTGAATACTGCTATTTGGCAACCACGCTGGGGAAAAAGCCGTATCTTAGAGTGTACGTAAATATTGAGGAAATCTTTGCCCGGGCCGAAAGCTATATGGCGGAACGTGCGCCGGAGATTACCTGGTTTGAGGGTGCGGCTACCTCTGACCCCATTCCTACTGAGTATCTGACAGGGCTTTTATCTAAAACGATTGAGTTTTTTGGCAGGCAGGAACTGGGACGGTTTCGGTTTGTTACCAAGCATGATAAAGTGGATACACTGCTGCATGCCCGGCATAACGGCCACACCCGTTTTCGTTTTAGCCTAAATGCCGAACCTATTATTGAAAAATATGAGCATGCCACGCCATCCATGTCCGCAAGGGTGGCTGCTGCGGCCAAAGTGGCGCAAGCCGGTTATCCGCTGGGTTTTATTATTGCTCCCATTTTTTATTTTCCCGGCTGGCAGGAAGAATACGCCAAACTGTTTGAGGCCTTGGACGCCCAATTGCCCGAAGATGCAAGGCATGATTTAACTTTTGAACTAATTTCCCACCGTTTTACCAAAAGAGCTAAAAATACTATTTTGGATTTATTTCCGGAGACGACTTTGCCTATGGATGAAAGTGAGCGTAAGCTTAAATACGGACAGTTTGGTTATGTTAAGTATGTCTATCATTCTGCGGTAATGGGAGAAATAAAAGCATTTATGGAAGATAAGCTTGCCGCTATTTTTCCGCAAGCTAATATTGAATATCTGGTCTAAAACGATTGTCTGGATGTTTACAATAATTTCTATGGTTCTGCCACTGTCTGGCAGGACTTTTTTTTATGTTGCGAGAATTGCTTAATTACACCTGAAAATTTTCGATATATAATATAGCGATACTTTGCTGAGATGTTATAGGGAGGGCTTTTATTTGGAGAAGTCGACAGTTATTGGTGTAGCTTTGGGAGTTGGCGCTGTTGTTATTGGGATGGCGCTTAAAGGTGCCAGTCCGGCTGCGTTGGTAAACCCGGCTGCATTTATGATTATTTTTGTTGGTACAGCTGCTGCTCTGTTCAATGCATTTCCGATGGAACAGGTCAGGAATTTCCCTGTATTAGTTAAGAAATTATTCAAACAGCAGGAGCTTATTCCGAAGTCGGAACTGCTCACTCTGTTTGTCGAGTTGTCCCAAATTGCACGGCGGGAAGGTATTTTGGCATTAGAAAGCCGGTTAGAGGATATCAAAGATCCATTTTTGAAAAATGGCATGAGCATGGTCATTGACGGCATGGATGTTGATTTTGTCCGGGATGTGCTTGATGCCGATATTGAAGCGATGGAAGAGCGTCACCGGGCTGGAGCGCTGGTTTTTGCGCAAGCCGGTATGTATGCGCCTACGCTGGGGGTATTAGGGGCGGTAATTGGTCTTATTGCCGCATTAGGCAACCTGGAAGATATCGAAGTATTAGGCCAATCCATTGCAGCGGCGTTTGTTGCTACTTTGCTGGGTATCTTTACAGGGTATGTGCTTTGGCATCCATTTTCCAATAAGCTTAAACAACTTTCAAAAGATGAGGTAGAAGTAAAGCGGATGATGGTGGAAGGTATACTATCACTCCAGGCCGGTGATTCACCGATGGCGATAGAATCCAAGCTGTTGGTGTTTATTCCGCAAAAGGTCCGGGCTTTATTAAAGCCTCGACCGGAGGATAAGTAATGGCCAGGAAAATAAAAAAAGAGCATCATGAGGAACATGCCGACGAGACATGGCTTGTTCCCTACTCCGACATTTTGACATTACTACTGGCATTGTTTATTGTATTATTCGCTTCGGCGCAGGTCGACCAGAAAAAGTTTGATCAGTTGAAGGCCAGCTTTAGTATCGCCTTTAGTGGCAGCCCGGCGCTGCTTGAAAATCCAAGGCCGACTCAGCCTGAAAGTTCGAGTCCCAATCCGCCTGTACCGCATTTGCCAACCATTATGGAAGCTCTGCAGGGCACTAATGAAAAGGCGTATATGCAGGAAACCGTCCAGTTGATTGAATTGAAAAAGACGCTGGATCAATATATTGCCGATAATGGCCTGGGCGGTGATTTGACGACAACCTTAACCGACGACGGTCTGGTTATCCGCATTCAGGATACGGCCTTATTCCCGTCAGGCAGTGCTGATTTGCGCCCTGAATCACGGCGGTTCGGCACTCATATAGCCAAGCTTTTGACGCCGCTTACGCAAAAAGTTACAGTGTCCGGTCATACCGACAATCTGCCGATAAATACCAGGGAATTTCCCTCTAACTGGGAACTTAGCTCACGGCGGGCAGTCAATTTTATGAGATTCCTCATGGCAGAGGAAACCGGACTTAGGCCTGAGCGCTTTAGCGCTACCGGTTATGGAGAATACCGGCCGGTTGCCGGTAACAATACAAGTGAAGGCCGGTCGGCTAACCGGCGGGTAGAGGTATTCATTCAGCGCAATTATCGCTTATAGACAAGGCAAAACCCATAGAGAACTTAGTAAATCAATCTTAATATATTGCCTGTTGGAAAATGAGGCTGTTGTCAGGCCTCATTTTTTATTTATAATTATGGATATAATAACCTGTATTGTGCCGGCGGTTTTAAGAAAGATGAAGTACTTGTCTTGCTTTTTGCTTGGCTTTTTTAAAATTTGGTATATAATTGAAATTGAATTGTGATTGTATGGCAGGTGTTATGATGATTATTGGTATTGGCATGGATATTGTTGAGATACCCCGGATTAAGGCGGCTATTGAGCGGGAAGCATTTGTCAGGCGGGTGTTCACTGAGGCGGAAGCAGCATATTGCCGCAGCCGGGGTGTGCAGCAGGCGGCTTCGTTTGCTGCGCGCTTTACCGCGAAAGAAGCGGTGGCTAAAGCGCTTGGCACCGGTTTTACCGGGGGAAATATTAAAGATATTGAAGTTGTGGCCGAGGCTGGCGGTAAACCAAGCATTGTTCTTCACGGCAGCTTTAACGAGCTGGCTAGTCGGCTTGGTGTCAGGAAAATACATGTTACCCTGACACATGCGCGGGAATATGCGGCAGCTCAGGCAGTGGCAGAAGGAGGCAGGTAAGTGATGAGAGTGGCAACAGCAAGTGAGATGCGGGAAATTGACAATATTGCAATTGATGAATATGGCATTCCTGGTACGGTATTAATGGAAAATGCCGGGGTGGCGGTAATCCGGCGGCTGGAGTCCATTTGGGAATCGCTCGCCGAACGGAAATTTTGTGTGTTAGCCGGCAAAGGCAATAACGGCGGTGATGGGTATGTAATTGCCAGACACCTTGCCAACCAGGGGGCCAAAGTTAAAGTATTTCTGTTAGGTGAAAAAGCAGGCATAAGCGGTGATGCCCGGATTAATCTTGACATCATTGATAAAATGGGTCTGGATATTATCGAGATTGTCAGTGAACGCGATTGGGATAAGGTGAAAGTGGCGGCTGCTTTTTCCGACTGTTTGGTGGACGCTCTTTTGGGCACCGGATTTCGCGGTGAAGTCGGCGGCGATATGGCCCATATAATTGATATCATGAATGCTGCCGGCAAGCTGGTTATTGCGGTAGATATTCCGTCCGGTGTAGAAGCCGATACCGGCCGCATTTGCGGCAAAGCCGTACAAGCCGCCTATACGGTTACCTTTGGCTTGCCAAAACCCGGCCTGTTTTTATATCCCGGGGCCGAATGTGCCGGTGAAATCACAGTAGCAGATATCGGCATACCTACAGCCGTTGTCAGCAGGCAAAATATAAAGCAGAATATCATTATGGCAGGTATGGTTCGGGCAATCCTGCCCAGGCGCAGTCCGGCCGCGCACAAAGGTACAAGCGGCCGGACGCTGGTCATAGCCGGCTCGCGTGATCTTAGCGGCGCCGCTGCCATGGCTGCCGAAGGCGCGCTTAGAGCCGGGGCAGGCTTAGTTACACTGAGCGCTCCGGCCAGCTTGCAAAATCTACTGGCGATGAAGCTTACCGAAGTAATGACCAAGCCGCTGGCTGAAACCGCAACCGGAGGGATTTGCCGGGAGGCTGTCGGTGAAATGCTGCAGCTGGCCTCAGGCAGTGATGTAGTGGCCATCGGTCCCGGACTTGGCCGGCATGAGGAAACTGCGTCAGCGGTGCGCGAGACAATTACCACAGCCCAGTGCCCGCTGGTTATTGATGCTGATGCACTATATGCGCTTGCAGGCTATACGAATCTGCTTAATGAATGTGCGGCCTTGCCGGTACTGACGCCACATCCGGGTGAGATGGCACGGTTGACCAAGCTTGACGTAGAGGCTGTTAATGCTGACCGTGTGGGAGTCGCCCGGCAGGCAGCCGGAGAATGGGGCTGCATTATCGTATTAAAAGGCGCCCGGACGGTAGTTGCTTTTCCTGATGGAGAAATATATATTAATACCACAGGCAATGCCGGTATGGCCACCGGTGGCACAGGTGATGTACTTACCGGTGTTATCGCCGGTTTGATTGCTCAGGGGATGTCCAGTCATGATGCGGCGGTGGCCGGTGTATATGTTCATGGTTTGGCTGGCGATGTTGCTGCTCAGGGCGGTATGGTCGGCATGACGGCTATGGATCTTCTTAAAGCAGTTCCGGCTGCTTTATACGGCATAACTGGCTGTTAAAGTATATAAAAAAGTTGACATTGATATATAACTAATTATATAATGATACTATCTTTAAATAGGCTCCATACTGGCGGGGGTGATGGTGTGGCAGAATTGCGGCGAATTATGATTAGCATTCCGAATGCATTGCTGCAGGAAGTGGACGGCATTATAGCTATGGACAAATTGAGCAGAAGTCAGTTTGTCAGGGAGGCCATGCGGCTTTATATAGAAGATCGTAAGCGTAAAGCAGTACGCGATATGATGAAAAAAGGGTATCAGGAAATGGCCGTTATTAACCTGACTTTAGCAGAAGAAGGCTTGCTGGCCGATGTCGATACATTTGAACTGATGCCAGGCTTGCTGGCGGAGCGTGAATAGCTATGATTGTTAAACGCGGGGACATATATTACGCTAATTTAAGTCCTGTGGTAGGTTCCGAGCAAGGCGGCCACCGGCCGGTGCTAGTCATTCAAAATGATGTCGGCAACAAATATAGTCCGACAGTTATTGTCGCAGCCATTACTTCACAAATTTCCAAGGCCAAGCTGCCTACCCACGTGGAAGTAAATGCAAAACAGTACAATCTTGAAAAAGACTCGGTTGTTCTTTTGGAACAATTGCGCACAATTGATAAACGGCGTCTGCGGGATAAAGTAACACATTTGAGCGAAGAGATAATGGGCAAAGTGGACGAAGCCATCCGGATAAGCATTGGCTTGGTTCAACTGTAGATTGGAGAGAGGATAGGCGGGTGACTGCCTATTTTTGTTTATTTAAGCGCCCGGCTGTTGCATTGTTCTTGGTCATGGATACCTCCGGCCGGCAGAGTGAATATACATATTGGTTGGGGAGGAAGATATAATGAATCGAATTGGCAAATGGTCATGGCTGGTTATAGTTGTGACTGTTTTTTCATTGGCTTTTATGGCCGGTTGCGGCGGGGTGAACATAACTGTCCGGCCTGAGGCCAGCATGGCAGCCGGCGCGGCCTCGAGTGCGCCGCTTACCGTTAAGGTGCTTGACGTGGGGCAAGGGGATGCCATTCTCATTCGCTCCAAGGAACAGGTAACGCTGATTGATACCGGTGATGTCCCGGCCAGGGATAAGCTTGTCAGTATGTTAAAGAGTCAGGGAATCGATACCATTGATAAGCTTATTATCACCCACCCGCATGCCGATCATCTTGGCGGTGCGGCAGCTTTATTCGACAATTTTACTATCAAACAGATATATGACAGCGGCCAAAAACATACATCCAATCTATATAAGCAATACCTGACCCGAATTCAAAAAAATAAAATTCCGTTTACGGTAGTTGCTGCAGGGATGACCATTGATTTGGGCAATGAAACAATTCTCAAGGTGTTGGCACCGGAAAAACCATTTTTTAAGGGCACTGATTCTGATTTAAATAATAATTCCATTGTTGTCAAGCTGATGTATCGCGACTTTTCCATGATGCTGACAGGGGACGCGGAGCAAGAAGCCGAAGCAAGGCTGCTGGCCAATGATGCCGCCGGCCTTAAAAGTACAGTACTGAAGAGCGGTCATCACGGCAGCAAGACATCTTCCTCTACGCCTTTTTTGCAGGCAGTCAGCCCTGAAGCGGCCTTGATCTCGGCAGGGCTCAACAATGAGTACCATCATCCGCACCCGTCAGTTTTAAAGAAATACAGCGGACAGAAAATAAAAGTATACCGTACTGATTTGGATGGCACACTGACTGTTATAACTGATGGCAAAACGTATACAATTACTAAGGAGCGATAAGCAGTCATGGAAATGAAAGCTGTAATTGACAGATTTGAAGGAAAAAAGGCTGTACTCTTAGTAGGGGAACAAGAAATCAGTGTAGTTTGGCCCAGGGAATTATTGCCGAAATGTGAGGAGGGCGATATTTTAGCAATACAAATGGCTGTCGACAGGGTTGCCACTGAGCAGGCCAGGGCGGAAATCGATGATTTGTTTGAACAAATTATGCAACAGAATACTGAGCCGGACAGCAAATAATTGGAATAAATTATAAAGTAATGGCATATATTTGTCTTTTTACAGTATTTATAACATAGCCTTGCAGGAATTTTGACAGGAAGCGCGAATTTTTAAAGGACACTTCGCGGTTTGGAGGTGCCTTTATTGCGAAAAATAGTGTTGTGTTTTGTGTTGGCTATGTTTATGCTGTCTTGGTCAGGCGTGCAGGCTGCGACGACTTCTGTGTCGGGGGCCAAGCCGACAGCTGATTTGCCCAGGATTGCTTCGGCGCAAACAGCTGGAGAACCAAGTGCCGGCCGTTTGGCTGAACTGAGCCAAGTCAGATGGGCAAACCACATTGATGCTGCGACCGGCATAACTACTATGCGGTTGGTTATGGATGTATCCAGCCCGGTGACAGCCAGCAGTACTGTTGTTGACGGCTCTACGCCGCGGCTGGTGCTGACCATCAAAGGGATGCTGCCGGGAAAATCGGTAACAGATCTTACCTTTGATGGCAAAGTGGCTAAAAAGGTTGCTTTTGATGCCAGCGGTCAGGATACCAAAGTAGTTATTGATTTGCCGCAGCTGCTCGAAGATACGGATTACAAGGTGAGTACCCTGCCCAGCGATGCTGAGGCCCAGCGGCCGTTTAGGGTTGTTGTCGACATTAAACAGCCAGCGCCGCCGAAAACTGCTCCTGCGGTTCCTGCCCTGAAAAAGACAGGAACGAAAAGCAATAGCCGTACTATTGAACTGAGCCAAGTCAGGTGGGCCAACCATAAGGATGCCGTGACCGGAACAAATAGTTTGCGATTAGTCATGGATGTATCCGCGCCGGTGAAGGCCAGCAGTGTAATTGTTTCGACTCCTACACCGCGGCTTGTGCTGACAGTCAAAGGGACGACACCGGGAAAAGCAGTGAAGAATCTTACTTTTGATGGGAAAATTGTTGAAAAGATTGCTTTCGATGTTAGCGGTCAGGATACCGAAGTTGTTTTTGATTTGCCGCATATGCTCGAGGATGCCGACTACAAGGTGAGCACCCTGCCCAGTGATGCTAAGGCCAAACGGCCGTTTAGGGTTGTTGTTGATATTAAGCAGCCGGAGCCTTTGCCCGATTTTTCCTTTACTCCCGGGCTGAAGAATAAACTGATTGTCCTTGACCCGGGGCACGGGGGCAGCGATCCCGGTGCTGTTGGTCCAAGTCAGTATTATGAAAAAACGGCGACTCTTGCAGTTGCTCAGAATGTAAAGCAACTGCTGGAGAAAGCGGGCGCTAAAGTTATCATGACCCGTCAGGATGACCGCGATGTATACGGTTCTAACGCTACCGATGTTGATGAGCTTAAAGCCCGCACGACAGTGGCCAATAACCGTAAGGCAGATGTATTTGTCAGTATTCACGCCAACTCCTTTACCGATCGTGCGGTAGGGGGCACGTCCACTTACTACTATCAGAAGACCCTGTATGATTCCATGCTGGCACGCTCTTTGCAAACAAGCATGATTGAAGCAGGCGGACTGCAGGACAGGCGGGCCAATCCGGCGAATTTCTATGTAATTAAGCGGACGCGCATGCCGGCAGCGCTTGTAGAGTTGGCTTTTATCTCCAATCCCCAGGAAGAAAAACTTCTACGCTCACCCGAGTTTCAGCAAAAAATGTCTCAGGGAATAGTGCGGGGCCTGGAACGGTTTTTTGAACAGGCCGCTAAGCTAAACTAAAGAGGTGGGTATTATGCGAAATAAACTTACATTATTGCTGGCTGCGCTTTTGCTGACAGTGACTTTCTTACTTGCCGGTTGTGATGGTGCAACTCCTGCTCCGGGGCAAAGTGGGACTGCTATACCGCCTAAAGCGGCTGAACAACCGTCGCCGGCAGGCACTGCTCCTAATTCAGAAAGCACTATGCAGCTTACGGTGTACCATGCTACCAAAGATGCCATGTATCTGGTGCCGGAAATCCATAAGGTGCCTGTTAACAGCCATCCTGCCAGGACTGCTATTGAGCTGCTGCTGGCGGGAACCAAAAACACCGAACTTGTTGGCGTTATGCCAGCAGGGGTTAAGCTGAAAAATGTGAAAGTCAAAGAACATATTGCCTATGTTGATTTTGATGATACATTGATTAAGAACAACAAGGGTGGTTCGGCAGGAGAAATTTTGCTGGTGGGGGCTATTGTTAATACCCTTACTGAATTCCCCGATATTCAAAAGGTGCAGATTCTGGTCGGGGGAAAAAAGGTCGAGACTATAGCCGGTCATATTGATGTCAGTGAACCGCTCAGCCGGTCAGAACAGATTATTAAAAAATAACAAACTAAGACTTCAGATAAAGCAGCAGTTCTTCCCGGTGAAGGGCTGCTGTTTTATTTCTTTATGATTAAATCCTGTGGCTATACAACTTTTTTTCTTATGGTGGTATACTAGCCTTGCAGGAAATGTCTGCATAAAAGAGAAGTTATTAGAAACATTAGTGCCCTTGCGTCATTTACAAGGTACTAGGCAGCGTTAGAAGGTGGTGGTTCCAATGGACAAACTTAACGAGCTAGGAGAATTTGGGCTGATTGATCTAATTAAACAAGATACAATTCATGACCATGGCAGTGTGGTGGTTGGTATTGGTGATGACGCTGCCGCGCTTTTACCGACACCCAGACAGCTGCTGTTGCTTACCACAGATATGCTGGTTGAATCGGTACATTTTGATTTAGCAACCACAACTCCCTGGCAGCTTGGCTATAAATCCATTGCTGTAAATATAAGTGATATCGCCGCTATGGGCGGTGTTCCCCGTCATGCAGTGGTGTCTATCGCGTTGCCGCCTGCTACCTCACCGGATTTTGTTGTCAATTTATATAAAGGCATGAAAGAAATCTGCCGTGAGTTTTCTGTTAACATTGTCGGTGGCGATACGGTTTCCAGTCCGCACGGGCTTGTGATCAATGTAATGGTGTCCGGTGAAGTCGAACCTGCCAATTTGGTGCGCCGCTCCGGTGCTCAGCCGGGGGATATTGTGGCCGTAACCGGATATCTGGGCAATTCTGCGGCAGGTTTGGCGCTGCTTGCCGCCGGTGAATGGGAAGATTATAATTTTGCCTGGCCTTTAGTGACGACTCATTTAACACCCCGGCCACAGGTCAAAGCCGGGCAGTTACTGGCCGGATTCGGTGCTACCAGTATGGATGATATCAGTGACGGATTAGCCAGTGAAGCCCACGAAATAGCCAAGGCCAGCAAGGTTGGGATAAAGCTGTATGCCGGTCAAATTCCGCTGGCCGCCGAGCTAAAAGAGGCGGCAGATAAACTGGGCAAACCGGCCCTGGATTATGCGCTGTATGGCGGTGAAGATTTTCAGCTTGTATTTACTATGGAGCCGGGACAATATGAGGCTTTCAAGCAGGCCTATCCGGATATAACTATCTTCAGGGTGGGGGAGGTTGTCGAGGACGGCCAGGGAGTGACGCTTGTTGATGAAACAGGAAAAGTACACGCGCTTGAGGCCGGAGGGTACAACCATTTCCGTCAGGAGGAGCAAAACGTTTTGTTAGATTTTAACAGCGATGGACCGGAAGAGACATATCGTTTGGGGCAAGAGGTTGCCAAAGCGCTGAAGCCGGGGGATGTGCTATGCCTGTCCGGCGAGCTTGGTGCCGGCAAGACCTTGTTAAGTCAGGGGATTGCCGCAGGTCTTAATGTGGCTGATGCTGTTTCCAGCCCGACCTTTACTGTGCTTAATGTTTATGAAGGAATGATCGGTGACAGGCAAGTCTCTGTCTATCATTTTGATCTGTACAGGCTTGAACATCCGGACGAACTTGCCGATATTGGTTTTGACCACTATGTAGAGTCCGGGGGGATTGCCATTATTGAATGGCCGGAGAAATTTGCCGAGTTTTTGCCTGCCGAGCACTTGTGGCTGACCCTAACGCCTGGTCATGATGCAAGTGAGCGGATTATTTGCCTTGCCCCGAAAGGGAAACGGTATAGAGAGCTTTGTGAGGAGTTGAAATAGATTTGCCTATTCTTGCTATCGATACAGCCACCCTTGTGTCCAGCGTGGCGATTGCCACCACAGACACGTTGGTGGCTGAACTTACTATTCAGACCCGGAAAACCCACTCGGAACGACTGATGCCGCATATTGCCAGCCTGCTTACTATGGCTGAAATGCCGCAGACCAGCCTGAAAGCAGTTGCTGTCAGTATCGGGCCAGGCTCTTTTACCGGTCTCAGGATTGGCTTGGCAACCGCCAAAGCGTTTGCCTATGCGCTCAAAATCCCCTTAATCGGTGTGCCCACTCTGGCGGCGCTGGCTTTTGCCTGCCCGGCTCCGGGGGCGCTTTTGGCCCCCATGCTGGATGCACAAAAGGGAAATGTGTATGTAGGCCTGTATGAATGGCAGGATAATACTATTGTGGAAGTGCAGCCACCGCAAGTGAAGGCTTTTGCCGAGGCGCAGACAGAAATCGCTAAGCTGGGCCGGCCTGTCTTATTGTTAGGTGAGGCGGCAGTTATGTATAGAGAGAATATTCCTAATCCCGCACCAGCGCATGTGGTAATGCCGCGTGCCGGCAGTATTGCGGTTATGGCTCAGCAGCTATATGCCCAGGGTGTACGGCATGATGTGGCGAGTCTGGAGCCGCTTTATATCAGACGTTCAGAAGCCGAAGAATTGTGGGAGCGGCGGCAGTCCCGGGGGTGCCAGAGTGGCTGAGATAAGTATCCGGCGTATGCAGACTGCGGATATTGATGCAGTGCTGGCAGTGGAGAATCAGGCCTTTGCTACGCCATGGTCACGGGCTGCCTTTGAATCAGAGCTCAATGACAATGATTTGTCTCATTACCTGGTGGTTTTGGACGGCAGCCATATTATCGGCTATGCCGGCTTCTGGCTTGTCGTTGATGAAGCGCATGTTACTAATGTTGCGATTTTGCCTGAATATCGCGGCCGTAAAATCGGTTCACTGCTTTTGGAACATATGATTCTTGCCGCCAAACTATTGGGAGCCGTCAGCATGACCCTGGAGGTCCGGCCTTCCAACACACCGGCCCGCAGGTTATATGAGGCCCGTGGCTTTGTTGAACAGGGGATTCGCCCTAATTATTATGCCGAACTGGGAGAAGATGCGCTCATCATGTGGCTGGATAAACTATGAAAAAAAGAGGCCACGGTTGAGTGTGGCCCCCAAAGGGTGATTGTGTAATTTAACATATGCCTGAGGGGGTAAAAAGGTGACAGGGCGGCTATAGCCGCCCTGTACGTTACACCATTTATTGGAGAGTAGATTCATACTGCTCGATCATTTTACGAACCATGTGACCACCTACGCGACCGCAGTCGGCAGAAGTCATAGTAGACCAACCCTGGCTACGAACCCGCTCAGAAATACCCAATTCGTTAGCTACTTCCATTTTCATGCGGTCAAGAGCGTTTTCAGCTCCCGGGTTTACAGGCTTATTCGAGCGTGCCATATGTGTGCACCTCCTTTCCCGGACTGTATGTTGTTGTCCTTGAATCTAATTTGGCTTGCTTTGAACATTAAAATACATTTTTCGCTCATGTAATAATTAGCAGACATATGATGGAGGTCTGGCCTTATGACGCAAAGTTTAACTTTGGCTTTAGAAACAAGCTGTGATGAAACATCGGCCGCGGTTGTCGCGAACGGGCGGACAATTTTAGCCAATATTATTTCTTCCCAGGTACCGACACATCAAAAATTTGGTGGCGTTGTTCCCGAAATTGCATCCCGCAAACATATCGAAAATGTTATTCCTGTTATTGAGCAAGCTTTGTCTGAAGCGGGAACGACGCTTGCCGATATCGACGCCATTGGCGTTACCTATGGGCCGGGATTAGTCGGTGCGCTGCTTGTTGGTGTAGCAACTGCCAAAACTCTGGCGTTTGCCCTTAACAAGCCGTTGATTGGCGTAAACCACCTGGAAGGCCACATTTTCGCTAATTTCCTGGCCCATAAAGAGTTACAGCCGCCTTTCGTAGCGCTGGTAGTATCAGGCGGTCATACTTCCCTTATTCACCTTAAGGATTATAATGAGCTTGTGCTGCTGGGGCAGACCCGCGATGATGCCGCCGGTGAGGCTTTTGATAAAATTGCCAGGGTAATGAATTTTCCTTATCCGGGCGGTCCGCATATTGATAATGCCGCGAAGCAAGGTAATCCCCAGGCGATTGCCTTTCCCCGTGCTTTTGCCGTGCAGGAAGGCGAAAATAAGTTTGCCTTTAGCTTTAGCGGCTTAAAATCCGCGGTGTTAAATTACTTAAACAGCGCCAAACAGCGAGAGGAAACAGTCAGTATTCCTGATGTCGCTGCCAGCTTTCAGGCGGCTGTGGTTGATGTGCTGGTCATGAAAACCATAATGGCTGCCGAGCAGGTGGGGGTTGACCAAATTGTTTTAGCCGGGGGCGTAGCGGCTAATTCATCACTGCAGACCGAAATGACGGCCCGAACAACTGAACGGGGGTTCAAGCTTTTTTATCCGCCGGCTGTACTTTGTACCGACAATGCGGCGATGATTGCCTGCAGGGCGTATTATCAGTATTTGGCCAAGGATTTTGCCGATTTACATCTTAATGCTGTTCCCTCACTCAAATTAGGCTGCAGATAATGTGGACAACAATTAAATGACAATTGTGGATAATGTGGGTAAGTTTATAACAAACCACGCCGAAACCGTATTGCAGCAACTATGGTATTGTGCATAACCTTGTGGATAATGTGGATAAGTTCGGGGATAACCCGGGTAAAGGTCGTGGATAAATATATGGCTGTAACTTTGTGGATTTATGACCAGATGACAAGGAATTATTTGTGTTTTAGTTGAATACATAAAGAATTAGCAAGTGTTAGTTTTACTTTGCTGACAGAAGGTTCAACTTTTGCCTGATAACAAGCAGCATCGGCTTTCGCTTTTGCCCGGGGCTCAGCGCAAGTCGTGTTTTCTTTACCCTAACAGAAAGTATAGCTTTCTTACAAACAGGATAAGGGCAGCACCGACTTTTGCTTTTGCCGAGGCTTGACGTAAGCCGGGTTTTCTTTATGTGGAACGGGGGAACTATCTATGGGCGTGATTGTCGGTATTTGCCAAAAAATCACAGTATTAACTCCAGGGCAGATCCAGATTCTTGATAACGCGGCAAGCGTACTGGGATTGGCTGCCGATCTTGCTCACGCTCAGGTTACACTGTATGCTCCCGGTCACAGCGAGAATTTTTTGGCTATTGTTGCCCAAGCTAAGCCTAGTACCAGTTATATTGATTTTAAAACCAACATTTTGGGCAGTACGGTGCAGGCAGGCGAAGAACCCTTGGTATGGCGGACACTTGTTTCGGGTGCTAATATCGCCGGACAGCGCGAATGGGCACTTGGTATGGATGCATTAGAAATGCAGGTTTATCCAATCAGGGATTTCGATGGCGGCCTTATTGCCGCTGCCAGCTTTGAAACCAATGCCCAGGAGGCTGGTGCCGACGGACACAGTATGCTGGTGGAAACAGCCTATATGCTTCTGACTATGGCTGCCATCGGTGGACCGCTGGACCGTAGGCTGTACCGGCCACTGAGTACGCGTGACGGTATTGTGGTGATTGATGAACGAGGTTGCATTACTTTTGCCAATTCGGCAGCCGATGCCATTTATAAAGTGCTTGGCATTAACCGGATCATTGGCCGTCGGGTGTCTGACCGTCAAGTGAACATGAAGCTGGTGCAGCAGGCGCTGGCCACCGGGCAGCCGCTCGAAAAAGAGACGGAAGCCGGCCACATGATCTTAGTACAGCGGGCTATTCCGATTTTTGTCGGCGGCCAGGTAGTACGCACCGTGTTTATTATTGCCGATGTAACCGATATCAGAAAGAAGGAAAAGGAACTACTGGTAAAATCGGCAGTCATCCAGGAAATACACCACCGCGTTAAGAACAATCTACAGACCATTGCCAGTCTGCTCAGACTGCAGGCCAGGCGTACCAAGACACCGGAAGTTAAAGCAGCACTTAGAGAAAGTGTAAACCGGATTCTGAGCATATCGGTTGTTCATGAATTTTTATCTCAGCAAGACAGGGAATACATTGATGTGGCTGAAGTTACCAAAAATATTTTGGATTTGGTTATACAAAATATGCTTGAGCCTAACTTTAATATCGAAACAGTACTTAACGGCCAAACCGTTATCTTGCCTTCTGAACAGGCCAGCAGCCTGGCACTGGTCATTAATGAGCTTATTCAAAATTCCATTGAACACGGTTTTGTCGGACGCAAAGAGGGACTTATCGGGGTGGATATTACGACAACACCCGAAAGTTATCAGATAGATATCTATGATGACGGTATTGGCCTCCCTAAGGATTTTACCCTGCAAAATACCAACAGCTTGGGTTTGCAGATTGTCAGAACCCTGATTGAAAATGACCTTGGGGGGAAATTCCGCCTGTTTTCCCGTGCCGGAACCCATGCTTTTATTACTATTCCCCGGCTGATGGAAGGCGTTAAAGAGGCGAAGGAGGAATAATATGGACGCTTTGCGGATTGTAATTGCTGATAATGAGTCGATTATAAGAATGGACCTGAAGGAGATACTGGAAGAAGCCGGACATACGGTGGTGGGCGAAGCCTCGGACGGGGAAAAAGCAGTTGAACTGGCCCGTAAACATCGTCCTGACCTTGTCATTATGGATATCAAGATGCCGGAAATGGACGGGATTACAGCAGCCAAAATTATTTCTACCGAGAAGCTGTCACCGGTTCTGCTGCTAACGGCTTTCAGTCAAAAAGAGATTGTGGAAAAAGCCAAGGACTCAGGGGTACTGGCGTACCTGGTTAAGCCGGTAAAAGAAGCTAATTTATTCCCTGCTATGGAAATCGCTCTTTCACGGTTTCAGGAGTTTGCTGAACTTGAGCGTGAACTGGAAGAAGTCAAAAACTCGCTGGAAACCCGGAAAGTGCTTGACCGGGCGAAAGGCGTTTTAATGGATGCCTACAGCTTAACCGAAAGTGAAGCCTACCGGCGCATTCAGCAATATAGCATGAGTAAACGGAAATCCATTCGGGAGGTGGCTGCCGCCATTGTCGAATCAGCCACCCGCAAAAGATAAATAGACGAATTTTGTGTCAGGACAGAGACTATTATGGTTTCTGGCCTGAAATTTTTTTGAAGGTTTAAAAAAAATTACGTATTTTTACCTAAATGCTCTTGATTTTTTGAAGCGAATTTTATATTATAAGTTATAGATTAGCACTCAACTCGAATGAGTGCTAACAAAAAACTGTTAAAATTAACACACAATAAAGGGAGGTCTTTACATGATTAAGCCATTAGGCGACAGAGTAGTGATTGAAGCTTTGGCAAAGGAGGAAGTTACCAAGAGTGGTATCGTTCTTCCGGACACAGTTAAGGAGAAGCCGCAGGAAGGCAAGATTGTGGCTGTTGGTTCAGGCAAAACTCTGGAAAATGGTCAAAAGGTTGCCTTAGAGGTTAAGGTTGGCGACAAGGTTATTTTCTCCAAATATGCCGGCAATGAACTTAAGGTTGAGGGTCAAGAGTACCTCATTATCAGTGAAAGAGACATCCTGGCTGTAATTGAATAATCAGCTAATTATTATAAAGTGAAAGGTAGGTAATACATAAATGGCTAAACAAATTTTATTTGACGAAGAAGCTCGTCGGGCGCTTGAGAGAGGCGTAAACGCTCTGGCTAATGCTGTTAAAGTTACTTTGGGGCCTAAAGGCCGCAATGTAGTGCTTGATAAGAAATTCGGTGCTCCGGCAATCACTAATGACGGTGTAACCATCGCCCGTGATATTGATCTGGAAGATCCGTTTGAAAATATGGGTGCGCAGCTTGTTAAAGAAGTTGCTACCAAAACCAATGATGTTGCCGGTGACGGTACTACCACAGCCACTTTGCTTGCCCAAGCAATGATTCGTGAAGGCATGAAGAACGTAGCTGCCGGTGCAAACCCCATGATTCTGAAAAAAGGTATTCAGCAAGCGGTAAACGTACTTGTTGGCGAAATCAAAAATTCCTCTAAGAAAATCGAAACCAAAGATGCTATCGCTCAAGTCGCTTCCATCTCGGCTGGTGACGAAGAGATTGGTTCATTGATTGCGGAAGCCATGGAAAAAGTCGGCAAAGATGGTGTTATCACCGTTGAAGAGTCCAAAACCATGGGTACTGACCTTGATGTGGTTGAAGGCATGCAATTTGACCGCGGTTACATTTCCCCGTACATGATTACCGACCCGGACAAAATGGAAGCCGTTCTTAACGATCCTTACATTCTGATTACCGACCGTAAAATCGGCGCTATTGCCGACCTGCTGCCGGTACTGGAGAAAGTAGTTCAGCAAGGCAAAGAACTCTTAATCATTGCTGAAGATGTGGAAGGCGAAGCTTTGGCTACCCTGGTGGTTAACAAACTCCGCGGCACCTTCCGTGCTGTAGCTGTTAAATCGCCTGGTTTTGGTGATCGCAGAAAGGCTATGCTGGAAGATATCGCCATTGTTACCGGTGGTGCTGTTATTACCGAAGAACTTGGCCGCAAACTTGACAGCGTAACTATGGAAGACCTTGGCCGTGCCCGTCAGGTTCGCGTATCCAAAGAGGAAACTACCATTGTTGACGGTAGTGGCCAGGCTGAAGAAATTAAAAAGCGTGTTAACCAAATCCGCGCTCAGATCGAAGAAACTACTTCTGATTTTGATAAAGAAAAGCTCCAGGAACGTCTGGCCAAATTGGCTGGCGGCGTAGCCGTTATCCAAGTGGGTGCTGCTACTGAAGTTGAGCTTAAAGAGAAAAAACTGCGTATCGAGGATGCCCTGAATGCTACTCGCGCCGCTGTTGAGGAAGGCATTGTTGCCGGCGGCGGCACTACCTTCATCAGCATTCAAGCCAGTCTGGAAAATCTGAAGCTTGTTGGCGACGAAAAGACTGGTGTAGAGATTGTAAAACGGGCCATTGAAGAACCGGTACGTCAAATCGCTAACAACGCAGGTCTTGAAGGTTCGGTTGTTGTTGCCAATGTTAAAAAAGCCGGTAAGGGTGTTGGCTTCAATGCTCTGACTGAAGAATATGTTGACATGATTGCTGCAGGTATTGTTGATCCGGCGAAGGTTACTCGCTCGGCGCTGCAAAATGCTGCCAGCATCGCGGCTATGGTTCTTACTACCGAAACTCTCATTGCCGATAAGCCTGAGAAAGACGGCGGCGCTGCTGCTGCTATGGGCGGCATGGGCGGTATGGGTGGTATGGGCGGCATGGGCGGTATGATGTAGCCCCTTGCCCCTTAGAGCAGAATAATCTAATAATTAAGAAAACCCCTTCCCTGTGAAGGGGTTTTCTTATATAATGGGATTATTCTAAGCAGCCTTACGGAGGTAATACATTGGAATACAATCACATTGAACAAAGCCGCATACCTGCCTGCACGCTTGATACACAATTATTTACTAAGCTATGGAGCGTTTTCAGCCAGGACGGAGATTTTCTCTGGCATGCTACCATTGGTGAAAATGATGATCTTTTAGGCAAACAAGAACTGGAAGAACGCCCGGTTCGGACGATTGAGAGCTGGGAGGAGCTTATTGCGGTTGCCAAAAAGATGCCGCGGATTGACCAGCTCACGCTGACGGTGGAAGTGCCGGAAAAGGGAACAATCGCTATTGCCCTGAAAAACTTTGTTCCCTGTAGTGGCAAGCTTATTGTCACCGGTGCAGAGGAACAGTGGGTCAATGACCGGTTTGACGATTGCCTGGCGCTGTTTACCGCCAGAAAAAAAACGTTTAACACGCTGCTGTATACCCGGCTGGGGTTTGATGTTGTCCAAACAGTCATTCCACTCGGCAGTATGTTTGTCATTGTTTTACTGGCTGCTGTGTTTTTTATTCCTATCGAAATTAGGATCAGCGAGTGGTATTGGTGGATAACGGGGGCTACCATTATTATAACTTTGCGCTCCGCTTATTCGGTATCCAACTGGCTTATTGTTTATTGCATGAACAAATATCCCTATATAAAGTGGCAAGGACGCTAGTACCTTTTTAGAACTGACAAGGTACTAGCATAAACCTCGTGCCTGACGCATACATACTTAGTATCTTATCTGTATTAAAACTCTGTTAATTTAGCACAGATGAGGTATTAGTAGAGCTGCGGAAGGAGGGGGATCTATGATTATCAGCTTGCGCCGCCTATTTAATAACCGGAATGTTTTCTATAGTATTATTGGATTATTTGCCATATCTGCCATGTATGTGCAGGTAGCTGACGTAGTTTCAGGCGGGCCGATTGCGATTGCGGGGACTCGTACCGACCAAAAGGTAGTGGCGCTTACGTTTGATCATTCCTGGGGAAACAAATTTACTCCATCCATTCTGGATACCTTGCAGAAAAATAATATCAAATCAACATTCTTTATTATGGGGCCATGGGCGACAAAGTTTCCGGAAGTGGCGCAGCGTATTGCCAAGGACGGTCATGAAGTTGCCAGCCATGGTTACCGGCATGAAAATTACGGCGACATGTCGCCTGAATGGGTGAAAGACGATATCAGCAAGGCCCATGCTCAGATTAAAGAAGTCACCGGCGTTGAACCACGGCTGCTGCGGCCGCCTAATGGCCATTATAGTCAGAAATCATTAAAAGCTACCGACGAACTTGGCTATAAAACAATTATCTGGAATGTCGATTCGCTGGACTGGAAAAACCCCGGCCGGGATGTAATTGTTGAAAGGGTAATGAAACGCCTGAAACCGGGAGCCATTATTTTGATGCATGCTTCTGACACTCCGGTACAGACAGCCGATGCCCTGCCTATTCTCGTGGAGAAGATTAAGGCCGAGGGATATACCTTTGTTACGGTTGGCGAATTGTTAGAAAAATACAGTGATAAAGGAATACAGAGACACTAGTACCCAGGGATTGTCCTACGTTGCTGATAGTGACGGTAGTAACTGTCATTGTAGCAAGCTAGGGCAATCTCTTTTTTTATCCTTATTTTCCTGCCAGGGAGGATTTTGGCGATATATGGCGAACTTGATATGATTGCATAAAGTACCGGGCTTACGCCGATAATTACATTCAGGCAGTTTTTTATTTTTATATAGTAATTACTCGCAGGTAGACAAGCCTTAGTCACTAATTTGGAGCTAATTAAAGGAGGATATTACATGACGACCGGCAAACAAGAAATGATTTTGGTCATGGATTTTGGCGGCCAGTACAGCCAGCTAATTGCCAGACGGATTCGCGAATGCGGAGTTTATTGTGAAATAGTACCTTTCAACACCAGTGTTGATAAAATACGCCAGCTGGCCCCTAAAGGCATTATTTTTTCCGGCGGACCATCCAGTGTTTATGGTGAGAATGCACCTAAGTGCGACCCACAGATATTTGAAATCAACTTGCCAGTTTTGGGAATTTGTTATGGTATGCAGCTTACCGCACACACGCTGGGCGGTAAGGTAGCCCATGCCACTTCCCGCGAATATGGCAATACCAAACTGTTTGTTGATAAAAATGACGCTATTTTTGCGGAAATTACCGGTGAAACCCAAGTATGGATGAGCCATGGCGACTATATTGCCGAACCACCGGCGGGTTTTATCATTACCGCCCATACCGACAGTACACCGGTAGCTGCTATGCAAGATAGTGCCAGAGGTATTTACGGAGTACAGTTTCATCCCGAGGTAGTACATACCCCGGAAGGTATGCATATGCTTAAAAACTTCCTGTTTACTATTTGTGGCTGTACCGGGGAGTGGAATATGGGTTCTTTTGTCGATCAGTCGATAGCTAAAATCAGGGCGCAGGTAGGCAATAAACGGGTACTGTGTGCATTAAGCGGCGGTGTGGATTCTTCCGTAGCCGCTGTACTGGTGCATCGTGCAATCGGTGATCAACTGACTTGTGTGTTTGTTAACCACGGTTTTCTGCGTAAAGGCGAGGCAGAACAGGTTGTTAAGACCTTCCGGGACGGCTTTAAAATGAATTTGGTGTATGTGGATGCTGTTGAACGGTTTATGACGCGCTTGAACGGTATCACTGAACCTGAACAGAAACGCAAAATTATTGGCGAAGAATTTATTCGGGTTTTTGAAGTTGAAGCTGCTAAATTAGGCGAAATTGACTATCTGGTGCAGGGTACTTTATATCCTGATGTTATTGAAAGCGGTACTGCCACTGCGGCTGTTATTAAGAGCCATCACAATGTTGGCGGTCTGCCGGAAGATATGAAGTTTGAACTTGTCGAACCGCTTAGAGACCTGTTTAAGGACGAGGTTCGGGAATTAGGGCGCGAACTGGGACTGGCAGAGGATATCGTTTACCGTCAGCCTTTCCCGGGTCCGGGCCTGGCGATACGGATTATCGGTGAGATCACGGAAGAACGTCTGGAAATTCTCCGTGAAGCTGATTCCATCGTATATCAGGAGATCAAAAACGCGGGCTTGTACCGCAAAGTGTGGCAGTCCTTCGCCGTGCTTCCGGCTATGAAAAGTGTCGGCGTTATGGGGGATGAGCGGACATACGCGTATACTGTTGGACTGAGAATTGTCGAGAGTGAAGATGGCATGACTGCCGACTGGGTACGCTTGCCCTATGAGGTGCTTGATACCATCTCCCGGCGCATTGTCAATGAAGTAAAAGGCGTAAACCGGATTGTTTATGACATTACTTCTAAACCACCTTCTACGATTGAGTGGGAATAGTAAGAGAAAACCCCGCAGACCTTGATTTGTCAAGATTTGCGGGGACATCTTTTTGCTCGTGGTACTACTATGATACTATTATAGAGTATAAGTACTATCCTGATATAACAACAAAAAACCCAGGCTATCTGGGTTTTTTGTTGTTATATCGAATCAATTAATTCATCACAGGAAACATTTAAAACTTTTGCAAATGCTCTGAGTTCAATATCTGTTACAAAGCGTGCTCCGCTCTCAATTCGTTGGATTGCATTCTTATCAATATCCAAACCTTGCATTTGCAGCTTATCTGCCAGTTCTCTTTGAGAAGTTTTGGGAACTAAATTTATTCTTATTTTTCTGATATTGCTTCCGCATAAATTGTTTTTGCCATCAGCAGATTTATTTTTATACATTATACACCCCAATTGACATTTACTACTTGTCATTTGGTATATTTTACTGTATGATTAGTACATAAATGACATTTACTGAATGTCATTTATGTAAAAAATATATTTTTGCATAAGGCCTATATTGCTAATGAAAAACTACAACAACGTATATATGTTATGATTGTTGCATCGGTGTTGCGTAAAGCTGCATACCCTTAGCACGACTGGCTTTATTGATGAGCGGAGTGATTAGATATGAATAATATGAATTATAACTACGCATCCAATTGCCGAGTAATTCGAAAGTCGTATGGGGAGTATCACATAACAATAACTGTTGAGCTTCCAGAGGATAAATTGAACCAAGACAGTAAAAGCATAATCATCCAAATGATGTCAGAACTTAGTGGAGATCTTTTAAATGATCTAAAATTCAATAGTTCGCGGAAAAAGTAAAACTAAAAACAAAGCTGCCAAAGATTAATGCCAAACTTTGTCCCTGTTTATTGCAAAATGAGTGCCGTTACCTAATACATCATGTCAAGGTTGCGGCATTTTGACATTTACGATTGCCAGCCGGAGTTTTTCCGTATCTAGGTCTGATTGTTTGCGGTATACTAAGGACAACATTGAAATAAGAGGAAGGTAGGCATAACTTATGGCCATTACCTCCCAAAACAGAAGCATATTTCAGAATTTTGCAATAGAATCAGAAGATATTCTCCCATAATTGAATATGATGAAAAAAATAAATAGTATATGCTAAATAACTATTTACAAGATATAGTATATCATATTAAAATGTTTATGAACCGATATGCTGATGTTTATCAGAAAGGGGTAGTTATAAGTGGCTAAACTTGTGTATTTATTCAAAGAGGGAAGTGCTGACAGGAAAGCTCTTCTTGGAGGAAAAGGTGCCAATTTGGCAGAGATGACCAATATCGGGTTGCCTGTACCTCCCGGAATGACCATTACCACCGAAGCTTGCACGGAGTATTACCGGTTGGGGCGGAAACTGCCTGAAGGTTTGCTGGATGAGGTTAAGAGCAAACTGGCTGTTGTCGAAGAACAGGCCGGCAAGAAATTCGGTGACTTAGCCAATCCGCTATTGGTATCGGTACGGTCTGGTGCGATGTTCTCCATGCCAGGCATGATGGATACTATTTTAAATTTGGGCCTTAACGAAGAAACTGTTCAATCGGTAGGGAAAAATACAGGCAACCTCAGATTTGCATACGATGCTTATCGCCGTTTTATCCAGATGTTTAGTGATGTTGTGCTGGAGATTCACAAATATGAGTTTGAAGAAATTCTCGACAGACAAAAAGATGAGCAAGGAATACGGTATGACCAGGAACTCACCGTTGAATCCTTACGCAGCATTATCAACAAGTATAAAGAATTAGTGCAAGCCAAGACCGGCAAGCCTTTCCCGGAGAATCCTTTTGATCAGTTGGCGATGGCTATTGAAGCAGTGTTCCGTTCCTGGAATAACGACAGGGCAATAGTATATCGTAACCTAAATAAAATTGATCATGACCTGGGGACAGCAGTAAATATTCAGTCCATGGTATTCGGCAATATGGGCAATGATTCAGGCACCGGTGTAGCCTTTACCCGCAATCCTTCCACTGGTGAAAATTTATTGTATGGCGAGTTTTTAACCAATGCCCAAGGGGAAGATGTAGTGGCAGGTATCCGCACTCCCCGTCCTATTAGCCAGCTAGAGGACGAGATGCCGGAAGTGTATGCCGAATTTGTCCGGATTGCCCGGCTCTTGGAAACCCACTATAAAAATATGCAGGATATTGAATTTACAATTGAACGCGGGCGTTTGTATATCCTCCAGACCCGTAACGGCAAACGGACGGCGCAAGCCAGTGTGCGAATTGCCTATGAATTGGCGCAGGAAGGTTTGATTAGCAGGGAACAAGCCTTGTTATTAGTTGAACCGGGGCAGCTTGATCAATTGTTGCATCGCCAGATTGACGGTGAGGCTGTGCTTAATGTGGTCGCCAAAGGATTGCCGGCATCACCGGGAGCGGCTTCCGGTCAGGTGGTTTTTGATGCTGATGAAGCTGAACGTATGGGCAAGGCCGGCAAGGCGGTATTACTGGTACGTACTGAGACTACACCTGATGATATTCACGGCATAGTTGCTGCGCAAGGAATTTTGACCAGCAGGGGCGGCATGACCAGCCACGCAGCAGTAGTGGCGCGCGGCATGGGTAAGCCGTGTGTGTGCGGTTGTGAAGCTATTCAGATTGATTATGTAAAGGAAGAGCTCAACATTGGGACTACAATAGTAAAAAAAGGGGAAGTAGTCTCGATCGATGGTGCAACCGGACGGGTAATTTTAGGGCAGGTGCCGATGAAAGACCCGGAAATTTCAGCAGAATATACTGCACTCTTAGAGTGGGCTGATCAATATAAGCGCCTGGGGGTAAAAGCTAATGCCGATAATCCGGAAGATGCGTTAAAAGCCCGCGAATTTGGCGCAACGGGAATTGGCCTGACCCGGACAGAGCATATGTTTATGGCTCAGGACAGACTGCCTTATGTTCAGCAAATGATTTTGGCTGAATCTTTGGAAGGGCGCCAAGAAGCATTGCGTCACCTTCTGCCAATGCAGCAAAACGATTTTTATGGAATTTTAAAAGCCATGGAAGGGTATGATGTGTGCATCAGACTGTTAGATCCACCCTTACATGAATTCCTGCCCAGTGTGGAGGATTTGCTGGTCGAAACGACTACGCTTAAAATAACAGGAGAAAATCCGGCACTGTTAGAAGAAAAACTGCAGTTATTAAAGAAAGTGCGCGGACTGCACGAATTTAACCCTATGCTTGGGCACCGTGGCTGCCGCCTGGGGATTTCTTTCCCGGAAATTTATGAAATGCAAATACAAGCCATTTTTAATGCTGCCGCTGCACTAACCCGTGAAGGCTGCAAGGTGTTGCCTGAAGTTGAAATACCGTTGGTTATGGATGTTAATGAAATGAAATTCTTCAGAGAGAGAGTTACAACTATTGCTAAAGAAACCATGGATAAGGAGGGGGTTACCTTCCATTACTCTGTTGGCCTGATGATTGAACTGCCGCGGGCGGCAATGTTAGCCGATGAGCTTGCCGAGTTTAGTGACTTTTTTACCTTTGGCACTAATGACCTGACGCAAACTACTTTCGGGTTTAGCCGTGATGACGCGGAAGGCAAGTTCCTGCCAGACTATCTGGATAATAAAATACTCAAAGACAATCCATTTATTACACTTGATCGCAAAGGTGTAGGCAGACTTATGCGTATGGCTGTTGAAAGCGCACGCAAGGTCAAGCCTGAAATTGAATTTGGCATTTGTGGTGAACATGGCGGTGAGCCCAACTCGGTTAGATTCTGTCATGAAATTGGCTTGAATTTTGTAAGTTGTTCGCCTTACCGCGTGCCGTTGGCCAGATTAGCGGCTGCGCAGGCTGCTATTAGTGACGGCGAGATTGTTGGCACCAGATAGTAAGCAGAATGAATCTTCGGAAAAGCGATCACAGCGATGCGTTAGCGTTGCTGTGATCGCTTTGTTCGATGGTCAAGAGTCGACAAAGCAGATTATTGCATATCCGGGGTATATTATTTCTTGTAATTAATAAGAATAAGTATGTTGACAGCAGCTTGGCAGCTATGCTAATATAAGAAAGTCGCTGATTGCTGCGACAAAATATTCCAGAATCAATTAAAAAATAACAACAAAGATTATGTTGACATGATGTAATAAACGTGGTAACATAAACAAGCTGTCACTGAGGCGGTGAGCGCCGGTGGCACTAGCGGTTCCCTGAAAACTGAACAATGTAAGTAATGCATCATAAAAAGCCAGATGTGCGGTTTCATGTCGCTTGCGACATGAAAAACCAAAAACATAAGCAGGCACACAAAATCTATGATTTTGCTGTGATCGCTTAGTTAGATGCTTGCATCTAACATCAATTAGTTATTATGAGCCAACAAAAGGCTTCAATAAATAAAACTTTATTGGAGAGTTTGATCCTGGCTCAGGACGAACGCTGGCGGCGTGCCTAACACATGCAAGTCGAACGGAGTATTTAGCAATAGATACTTAGTGGCGAACGGGTGAGTAACGCGTAGACAACCTGCCTCTAAACTGGGGACAACACCGCGAAAGTGGTGCTAATACCGAATGTGGTAACTTGGCTGCATGGCTAAGTTAAGAAAGATGGCCTCTACATGTAAGCTATCGTTTAGAGATGGGTCTGCGTCTGATTAGCTAGTTGGTGAGGTAACGGCTCACCAAGGCGACGATCAGTAGCCGGTCTGAGAGGATGAACGGCCACACTGGGACTGAGACACGGCCCAGACTCCTACGGGAGGCAGCAGTGGGGAATCTTCCGCAATGGACGAAAGTCTGACGGAGCAACGCCGCGTGAGTGAAGAAGGTCTTCGGATTGTAAAGCTCTGTCGTTTGGGACGAACGTGGATTGTGTGAATAATGCAATCTAATGACGGTACCAAAGGAGGAAGCCACGGCTAACTACGTGCCAGCAGCCGCGGTAATACGTAGGTGGCAAGCGTTGTCCGGAATTATTGGGCGTAAAGGGCGTGTAGGTGGATTCTTAAGTCGTGTGTCTAAGTGCGGTGCTCAACACCGTATGGGCGCAGGAAACTGGGAATCTTGAGTGCAGGAGAGGAAAGTGGAATTCCCAGTGTAGCGGTGAAATGCGTAGATATTGGGAGGAACACCAGTGGCGAAGGCGACTTTCTGGACTGTGTCTGACACTGAGGCGCGAAAGCCAGGGGAGCGAACGGGATTAGATACCCCGGTAGTCCTGGCCGTAAACGATGGGTACTAGGTGTAGAGGGTATCGACCCCTTCTGTGCCGGAGTTAACGCAATAAGTACCCCGCCTGGGGAGTACGGCCGCAAGGTTGAAACTCAAAGGAATTGACGGGGGCCCGCACAAGCGGTGGAGTATGTGGTTTAATTCGACGCAACGCGAAGAACCTTACCAGGGCTTGACATTGAGTGAAAGATCTAGAGATAGATTCCTCCCTTCGGGGACACAAAAACAGGTGGTGCATGGCTGTCGTCAGCTCGTGTCGTGAGATGTTGGGTTAAGTCCCGCAACGAGCGCAACCCTTATCCTTTGTTGCCAGCGCGTAAAGGCGGGAACTCAAGGGAGACTGCCGCAGACAATGCGGAGGAAGGCGGGGATGACGTCAAGTCATCATGCCCCTTATGTCCTGGGCTACACACGTACTACAATGGGCTTAAACAAAGTGAAGCAAGACCGCGAGGTTGAGCCAAACACACAAACAAGCTCTCAGTTCGGATCGGAGGCTGCAACTCGCCTCCGTGAAGTCGGAATCGCTAGTAATCGCAGGTCAGCATACTGCGGTGAATACGTTCCCGGGCCTTGTACACACCGCCCGTCACACCACGAAAGTTGGCAACACCCGAAGCCGGTGGGGTAACCTGAAAAGGAACTAGCCGTCTAAGGTGGGGTCGATGATTGGGGTGAAGTCGTAACAAGGTAGCCGTATCGGAAGGTGCGGCTGGATCACCTCCTTTCTAGGGAGATAACAGACTTGAAATATAGTCTGAAATCCTAGGTCGGTACATTTGGCAGAGCATTACGATACTAGACGGAGCTTATGTGCTCGCTGTAGTATCACTTACATTGTTTAGTTTTGAGGGAATGCTAATTAGCAAAACTTACTTGTTGAAACTGATAAGTAAGTATGCTAACATAGATATTCCTGAAAAACACCATATCCAGTGACGATAGCTGTGGGGCTCCACCTGTTCCCATCCCGAACACAGTAGTTAAGCCCATAAACGCCGAAGGTACTTGGCTGGAAACGGCCTGGGAGATTAGGAAGTTGCTGGTTCAGGAACGAAAGCTACCATAACATGCTTGTTGAAACAAACAAGTAGTTATGATAACATAGATGTTCCGTTGTTCCTTGAAAACTGCACAGAAGAAAGCAAAGTTTAAATTACCTCTTATATGCAAATATGAGAAGTTCTTAAACGCGCAATTAGGATTTATACTGAAGGCAAACGTAAGCTATGAAAGTGGCGACGCGAAACTGGCTAGTGTGTATCAGATGCGAGGCGGACCGGAAGACGTTGCCGCGCCGCGTACAGTCGTACGCAAGCAAAACGTCTGAGGACCAACGAAGCAGATGATGCGCAATAGACAGTTGCAGCTAAGTCAAGTTAATAAGGGCATACGGTGGATGCCTAGGCGCCAAGAGCCGAAGAAGGACGCGGTAAGCTGCGAAAAGCTAGGATGAGCTGCAAGCAAGCTTTGACTCCTAGATCTCCGAATGGGGGAACCCGGCGGTGGTAATGCACCGTCACACTACTTTAGTAGTGAGGGCACCCGGGGAACTGAAACATCTAAGTACCCGGAGGAAAAGTAATCAAACGAGATTCCCTAAGTAGCGGCGAGCGAACGGGGAAGAGCCCAAACCAGAGAGCTTAGCTCTTTGGGGTTGAGGACTGACATAAATCAGAAAATATCTAGTCGAACTACCTGGAAAGGTAGGCCGCAGAAGGTAAAAGCCCTGTAGGCGAAAGATTGCATCTGAGGGTCAGAATCCAGAGTACCACGGGACACGAGGAACCCTGTGGGAAGCAGGGGGGACCACCCTCCAAGGCAAAATACTCCTTGGCGACCGATAGCGCATAGTACCGTGAGGGAAAGGTGAAAA